>CAZLOF010000019.1:0-18787 GCA_964560745.1 uncultured Thermoflexus sp. | reverse complement strand
CCCATGCCCACCGCTGGGTGATGTGCCATCGTAGCGAATGGCTAAAGGCAAAAAGTGAAACATCGTATTCGGATAAGCCACGTCATCGTTACTGCGAATAAACCCGCCCGCCTCAAAATGATTAGATGCGGCTGTGCCTTTGCGAAACAACAACCATTCCAACCCAATCAGCGGTTTGTTATACCACTTTAATGCAGGTTGTAACGATACCGGCTGACGGCACGAATACTGTATATAAACTTCGAGGTGATCTTGCAAATTTTCGCCAACGCCCGGCACATCCTGCACAACATCAATGCCCAGCGCTCGCAATTCTGCGGCATTGCCAATGCCCGACACTTGCAACAATTGGGGCGAATTGATCGCGCCGCTACAACAAATAATTTCGCCGCCATACACGCGCTTGTTTTGCCCGCCGTGTTTATATTGCACCCCCACCGCGCGTTTGCCATCAAATAAAATTTTGCTGGTCAGCGCCCGCGTCACCACGTTTAGGTTTGGGCGTTTCATCACCGGGTGCAAATAGGCGCGGGCTGCGCTTAGGCGGCGGCCATTGCGTATATTGCGATCAAATTTGGCAAACCCTTCTTGCTGATAACCATTTACATCTTTCGTTAGCGGGTAGCCGGCCTGTTGCACGGCCTCAAAAAACGCGGTGAATAATGGGTTGGTGGCGGGGCCACGCTCTAGCCCTAGCGGGCCATCATCGCCACGCCATTCATCACCCCCCGCCAGACAGGTTTCCATGCGCTTAAAATAGGGCAAACAATGGGCATAATCCCAATGGGCCATGCCGTCGTCACCCGCCCAGCGCTCATAATCCATGGCGTTGCCGCGCTGAAAAATCATACCATTAATGCTGCTCGACCCACCCAACACCTTGCCACGCGCATGGTAAATTTGGCGGTTGTGCATGTGTGGCTCTGGCTCTGAGCGGTAACGCCAGTCATAAAATTGGCTGTTGATCGGGTATGCCAACCCCGAGGGCATATGAATAAAGATATCCCAGATGTAGTCGGGGCGGCCCGCCTCTAGCACCAAGACGTTAATGCTTGGGTCGGCGCTTAATCGATTGGCTAGCACACAGCCCGCCGAGCCGCCGCCGATGATGATGTAGTCGTATTTTTGAGTCGTCATTTAGGTTTTATGCGGTGGGTGTCGCCCAATGCTGCTCCATGCAGCCCGAGCTGCCACAACAATCGGGCGATTCATTCGTAGTGCAATAACAGTTGCGCGGCCAATATTTGTAATACCGTTGATTTTGATGCCATCTTCGCTCCATTCAAAATGTTCATTCCAAATCTGTGCTCGTGGGTTAAACAATGGCACTATCTCGCCGCTTTGAGGATCTAGGGTCGTGGTTTGGCTGAGTTTATAACGATTGCAATCAACGCAGGCTAAACATAAGTTGTTTTCTTGCGAAAGCCCATTGAGCGAACGTGGCACAATATGATCGATCTGACAAGCTTGTCCGCTGAGTGCTTCGGATGTTTGACAATACTCACAACGAAAATTTGCACGTTGGCGCACGAACACTGTAAGTGCATCAGGCAATTTAGGTGACATGATGGGCAGAAATTAATTCATTATCCGTAACCACATGTCCCCGCTGAGCCAAAATAGCCATGGCTCGTGCACGTCGTAAAACCGCAAGGTCATGTAAATTTAGATAATGGTCTAATTCGGCTGTTTCGGATGCGCTCAACGTGCGTTCGCCCCCTAAATGGCTTAATTGCCGCAAGCGGCTTTGCTGTGCTGCCCCAATCGATGATTGGGTTGCAGCCCATAACGCATCGTCGCTCATCCATGTCATCGCAGCCAATTCATCTGTAATTTCATCTGGCAAATCATCGGCCAATGGCAATGATGCAGTGAGGGTGCTTGCAATAACCTCCTCAATAGGGCGAAATGTCGCAGCAGCAATTCGCTGAAAACGCTGAAAAATTGCTTGCGGAATTGGGATATTAATGACAGGTGTTAACATCATTTTTATTTTAGCAGCGCCTATGATTACCAAAAACTCTTCACCCCATCGCGCAGCCAATGTTGCGCAGATTGCGCCTCATGCGAACTATGCCCACTACGCCCACGCTGCGCCCCTTGCCCAGCCGCGCTTTTGTTGCCAAATGGGTCATGATGTCCCGTAATCGCCACTCGTGGCGCAACGCCTTTATTGCGGAACAAAGCCGAGGTCGGCACCCCAAAACGATCAGCCCGAAAGAGGCTGATATCCCAGCGCGTCGCGCCAAGATCGGCCAATTCGGCCATGATTTCGCCCAACACGCTGGCAAATTTATAGCCATGCCCAGAGCAAGGCGAGGCATATGAAATTTGTGGCATGGTGGGGTGTTGATCGATGATGAAATGACCATCGGGCGTGTTGGTGAACATACACGCCGCCAAAGTCATGGTCGGGCCAGCCGCATCAGGGAAATAACGCGAGGTGAAATCGCGCAACACTTGCTCATCTTCGGGTCGTGGTTCGTTATTGCCGCGTATCAGGTTATTTGGGTCGCCGGTTTCTTGAAAATGATGATATTTGCCGATCTTGAAACCCGGAATGCCATGTTGCGGGAAGCCATAAAACCGACCTTCGGGCAAAATGCAATTAAATACCGGAAAATTGCTGGGTTGAAAATATTCGGTGCGTGATGGCCGAAACCATGCTAATACTTGGCGCTCTGGCACGGCCAAAGGCTTCAAAAATGGCATCAAACCGGCATCCCATGCGCCCGCCGTAATGACCACACTATCGGCAAAATATTCATCGCGGGTGGTGCGCACCCGCACCCCGCCGCTTGAGGTTGGCGCATATTCCAGCACCCGCTCACGCCCATGAATCTCAGCGCCCATGTCCATTGCAGCATTGACATAACAAATGCCACAGCGCTCTGGAACCAGAAAACCACCTTGGGGTTGATAGAGTGCCAACATATCATGCGGGAAGCGATAGCCCGGAAAACGTTGCGTCATTTCGCTGCCGGTCAATACTTCATGCTCAAGCTCATATTGGGTGGCGCTTTGGAACGCGCCGCTAAACACGGCGCTATCGGCCGGGCCAGCATCGATGCTGCCGGTATAGTGTAACAATTTTTCGTCTGCACGGTTTTCGATCTCGTGCCACAATTCATAGGCGCGTTTTAGCAGCATGACATACGAGGGGTGTTCATAATAGGCCATGCGAATGATGCGCGTATGCCCATGTGAAGACCCGCTGGTATGCGGAATATCGAGCGCTTCTAGCCCCAACACCCGTTTGCCACGTTTGGCGATGGCATAACAGGTGGCGCTGCCCATGCCCCCCACGCCGATGACGATGGTGTTGAAATATTTGGAATGATTACGAGGGTAATTCATAAGTTGAGAGTTGTTCGTTAAGTGTTGAGGGTTTAGCGCAAATGATTACACTCAACGCTCACGCTTAACGCTTAACTACTTGCCGCGCAATCGTGCGCCTTGTGGGTCGAAGAAGGGCGTTGGCACGACCTTTGCGGGACGCGCTTCACCCTCGACATCGACCATGACATTGGCCCCGGGATAAGCATGGGTGGTTTGCACAAAGGCCATTGCCAACATTTTGCCGATGGTGTGGCCTTTGGCGCTGGATGACACCGTGCCAACCGGGTTGCCAGCAATGGCTGGGGTAATGGCTTCACCGCTGCGGGTTCCACTCAGAATGCGTTTCTTTTGCTGCGCAAAATCGGCCACGCTCAACACTTGCGCCCCGGCGCGGGCGGGCAAGGCACTTTCGATCACCAACCCAACCCAACGCTCGTTAATGCCAGTATCTTGCAGCCGCAACAAGCCATCCCGACCGATAAAATCGGGTTTGTCGAAGCGAATCCAACGGTCGAGGCCGAGATGAAAGGGCGTGCGCGATTCATCATCGGGCACATCGGGGCCAGCCAAGGGCAAGGCTTTTTCGATGCGCAAACTTTGCATGGCTGCCGTGCCATAAGGCCGCACCCCAAATTCACGCCCTTTGCTCAGCAAATGTTCCCACACGTCCATCGCTTGCTCGGCTGGCACATATAGCTCATAGCCCAATTCGCCGGTGTAGCCACTGCGCGAGAGCAACAAATCGACCTCGTTGATGCGGGCGGCGGTGAAATTGAAAAACTTCAATTTCGCCAAGCTGCTTTGCGAGTTGCCGCTGATTTCGCTTATGGCTGTCAACAAATCACGCGAGCGCGGCCCTTGCACCGTTATCAGCGCAATCGCGCCGGTCAGGTCGGTGCAATAGGCGCTCATGCCTACGGCGTGTTCGCTGATCCAGCGAAAGCTTTTTTTGCGTGGGGCGCTGCTGGTGACGATCATCCAATGCTCATCGTTGAATTTATAGGCCGTGACGTCGTCTACGATGCCGCCGTCTGGGTTGACCATGGTGCTATAGCGCACTTGGCCGGGCAACATATCGCGCACGTCATTGACCAATAGCCGGTTAATTAGCCGCTCGGCCCCCGGGCCTTTAATATCGACCTCGCCCATGGTCGATAGGTCTTGAATGCCGACATTGTTGCGGGTGTTTAAATGCTCTTCAGCCGGGTTTGTATATGAAAGCGGGAATAAATATTCGCCGCCGCCCTTGACCATCTCGGCATGTTTCACGTGATAGTCGTATAACGGTGTTCGTCGTTCAGCCATTGATATTGCTCCTGATTCCATTTTACTCAGCCGCGCAAATTCCCACATCGTGGAAAGTTTTGGATAATGCGAATAACGCTAAAATTAGCCCATGCCCAAACAACCATTAGCCGAAGTTTTTGGTTTTTTTAAGTGATAAATAAACCATGCCAAACGCCCAAAGCCTCATCTCGCGCAGTGACTACCGCCGAGCCACCCCGATTATTTTGCTCATCGCCCTTGTGCACGGGCTGTTCTATGTTATGCTGGTTCCGCCTTGGCAGCACTACGACGAACCCACCCATTTTGAATATGCCTATATTTTGGCTGGGCGACCTATTCGCAATTTCAGTTTGCCACAAGAAGGCGAGACCGACCCAGTTGCGCGGCAACAAATTGCGGCATCGATGATTGAGCATGGTTTTTATGATGAAACATCGCGCCCCAATTTGCTCAGCCGCGATACCGTCAATATCGGTGTGATGCAAATTAATGACCAGCCACTTTACTATTTACTCGTCTCCATTCCGCTGCGTTTGTTGCGTTATACCGATGTCACCACCCAACTGATGATGGCGCGGCTGATGTCGCTGCTGCTCTATCTATTCACCATTTATATTGCCGCCAAAGCCACCGCCGAGCTTGTGCCAACCAGTCACCCCTTGCGCGTATTGGTTCCGCTCGTGCTGGCGCTCTTGCCCAGCTTTACCGATATCATGACAGCCGTCAATGACGATGTTGGCGCGGTGTTGGTGATGACCTTGTTTTTCTGGGCCGCCATTCGATTGCTCAAATATGGGGTGTCGGCTCGGCGAATGGCGGCGGCATTGCTCATTACGCTGGCTTGCATTTACACCAAAAGCACAGCCATGATTGCGCTGCCGCTATTGGCAATTGTGCTTGCGTTATGTGTGCTGCGCCGCCGTCAAGGGTGGGTATGGTTGGCTTTGGCCTTGGCTTTGCCCTTGGGCTTGGCTGCCACTGTCACATTTGGCGATGCTCAATATTGGTATCGCGGGCAAGGGCAACAATTGCCCACCAGCACAGCCGGTGGCGCGTCAGCTCAATTTCCGGTTGGGGCGCGTGCGTTTCAGTTGCGGGTTGATGCTTCGGCCCCGGCATGGGGCGTTGGCATCCGTCAACCCATACCGCCCGCGCTAGCCAGCCAATTGCGCGGCAAACGGGTGACTTTGGGCGCATGGATGTGGGCGACTGCCGGTTTGCCTGAAGGCACTGCCGCCCGCACTCCTATTTTTTATGACCAAAATATCGGTTTGAATGCGCATGATTTGGTTTACATCAGCACCCAACCAACGTTTTATGCCTACTCGCTCACTGTGCCTGCCAACCTTAGCTTTGCCTCGGTGGTGTTAGCGCCCTTTCGCAGTGCCGCTACCGAAGCGACGGTTTATTTTGATGGGGTGGTGCTGGTCGAGGGCGATTTTCCAAGTGGCAGCATCCCTCAATTCGCCGATGCCGACGCGGGCAGCGGCACATGGGCGGGCAAGCCCTTTGTAAACCTATTGCGCAACCCCTCTGCCGAAAGCCGCTGGCCGATGTTGCGCCCCAGTATCGATCGTTTGGCCACCCGTCTGATCGGCACGCAAGCCTCGACCACCTTATCGTCGATGCTTGATCTTAGCAGCACGGGCTGGTATTACCGCACTGCCTTTGACAATATGCTGCATTCGTTTTGGGCGGCGTTTGGCTGGGGGCATGTCACCCTCAGCAGTTCAATGGGTGCAATCCTTTACCCATTATTAACCGTGTTGTGGTGTGTTGGGTTGCTTGGCTGTCTCGGCACCATTTATATACATATGCGGCGCGGCAAATGGCGTATTGGCAGTTTTCAATCTGGTCTGATCTTGTTGTTTGGGGTGGCGTGTTTGGTGGTGTGGGGCATCGCTTTTCAGCGTGGTTTAGAGTTTGGTCTGTTTTATTGGTTGTTTGTGCCTTCGGCGCGTTATACCTTTACCGTCATTTTGCCGGTGGTGGTGATGTTGACCTGTGGCTGGTTAGCGCTTGCGCGTGGGGTGGCGGCATTTTTACGCCTCAATCTTGTGGCTGTTCAAAAAGCGGCGGTGTTGGGTGTCGTTGTCTTGTTTATTGGGTTAGATCTGGTTTCACTTGCCCGTATTGTGTCGTTTTATGCTGGGCGATGAAACTATGCGATGCTCCTGTTAAGCATAGCTTGACAAGGGCATCGCAATACCGGCGAAAACTTGTTTTACGCCTTATTCCATAGGTACGGTATAGTAGTCTATGACGAGGCCAATGTAAGCGAATATATCTAAATCGACTTTAGGCCCGCATATAAAGGAAAAGAAAAATGGCATATACACCTCCTATCACCCCCAACCCAGCGAACCCCAAGGTATTTTTCGATATTAATATCGGTGGCAAATCGGCAGGGCGGGTGACATTCGAACTCTTTAAAGATACCGTGCCCTTAACCGCAGAAAATTTTCGCGCCCTTTGCACCGGCGAAAAAGGCGTGGGCAAGTCAGGCGTGGCCTTGCACTACAAAGGCAGCGGCTTTCACCGCATTATCAAGCAATTTATGTGTCAAGGCGGCGACTTTACGCGCGGCAATGGCACGGGTGGCGAGTCGATCTATGGTATGAAGTTCCGCGATGAATCATTTGCAGGCAAGGCTGGCAAACACCCCGGCCCGGGCGTGTTATCGATGGCAAACGCTGGCCCCCATACCAATGGCTCGCAATTTTTTATCTGCACTGTGCCTACCGATTGGCTAAATGGCAAGCACGTGGTGTTTGGTCAAGTGGTCGAAGGCTATGATGTGGTGCAAAAGATGGAAGCCGTTGGCAGTGGCAGCGGTGCTACATCACAAAAAGTCATCATCGAAGATTGTGGCGAAGTGAAGTAAATTTTAGAAATCGGGTTTATACAATAAACCCGTTTTATATGAAGCTATTCCTTGAATATTCTTGAAACCGACCGCCTGATTTTGCGTAAGCTAAATGTTGATGATGCGGCTTTTATTTTAGAATTGCTCAATACGCCTGCTTGGTGGCGTTTTATTGGTGATCGTGGTGTGCGCACTTTAGACGATGCCCGTGCCTATATTTTGGGCGGGCCAATGGCGATGTATGCCCGCCTTGGTTTTGGGTTGTATTTGACCGCGCTGAAACATAACCATACCCCGATTGGCCTGTGCGGTTTGATCAAGCGCGATACACTAGATGATGTAGATATTGGCTTTGCATTTTTGCCGCAGTTTTGGGCACAAGGCTATGCTTTTGAAGCGGCTAATGCCACGATGGATTATGGCAAAAACAGTTTAGGGCTAAAACGCATTGTGGCGATTACCTCGCCCGACAATGTGACTTCTGCCAAATTGCTTAAAAAACTGGGGCTGCAATTTAGCAAAATGTTAAAACAAACCCCAACCAGCCCTGAAGTTTGTTTGTTTGAGCCTGTTGCAGATTAGAAATAAGGCTTTTATATTTTCATGCGCTACACTATCCGACCCGAAAAGTTTAGCCATGATGCAATCTTCAATATCTGACCCTAAATCGCCCCCGATTCCGCCCGTTGATTCGCTTCGCAACCAAATCGCCTTTGCAGCGGACGGCGCATTTTTTGGCATTGGCATGTTTTTCATCCCGATGGCGACTGTGATGATCGCCTTGGCCTCGCAACTTACCACCGACAAAGCCATTATTGGGCTAATTCCATTGGCATGGCAAGTAGCATTTTTGTTGCCACAGCTTATCTCGGTTAAATTAATTCATGGCAAAACCCGTATGCATCGCAACTCGCTGATTGCAGCGCTGATGGGGCGACCCACGTTGTTATTGTTTGCCGCATGGTTGTTTCTTACCAAGGCCGAAAACCCCACGCTCACAGTATGGCTGTTGGTTTTAACAGTCACTTTTTTCATCATGGGTGATGGCTTTTCGATGTCGAGTTGGTTTGACATGATGCACCGCGCTTTTTCGTCACGGGTCAAAAGCCGGGTTGTGACGATGAGCGGGTTAGTATCGTCATTTGTTGGCATCGGCGCTAGCGTTGTGGTGGGGGCGATTTTAGGCGCACCCAGTTTGCCATTCCCCGACAATTACGCAGTCTTGTTTGTTTTAGCCTTTATCAGCATCGTTTGTTCTTATATTGCGTTAGCCTCTATACAAGAGCGCCCCGTGATGACCGACACCGCCACAGCATCACCCAGCGTCACCAATGACGTTAGTTTTTTTGCGCATGTTTGGGGGTTGGTTAAAGAGGATCGCCGTTTACAAGCCATCATGTGGGTGCGGTCACTCACGATGGTCGAGGGCATGGCCTCGGCGTTTTATGTGGTATTTGCGCGTGAACAATTAAAGTTGCCCGAAGCCTCAATCGGCGTATTCTCAACCGGTTTGGTGTTGGGCGGCATTTTAGGCACGGCGGGGTTTGGCTGGGTGTTTAATCATTGGGGCGCACGCAGTGTGATTCGAGCGACCTGTGGATTGCGGCTATTAGCGGTGCTTTTTGCGCTGCTCGTTTCCATTTTTGCGCTGCCGGGCACATTTTGGGCATGGCTGGCCTATGGGGTCTTTTTTGTCATCATGATCTTTAATGGCGCAATCAACCGTAGCAATATGCTTGGCTTCATGAGCTACGCCCAAAACATCGCCAACCCCGTTGATCGCCCGGCTTATATCGGCGCACTCAACACGGTTGCTGGGGTAGGTGGGCTAATGCCGGTGTTTAGTGGCTTGCTGATCGATGCGTTGCTGGCGCGGGGTTTTGGCGCAAGTGCCTATACCACCATTTTTGCACTTTCGGCTTTTATTGTGGCAATTGGCTGGTGGATTGGCACGCGCTTGGTGCAAGTTGAGCAGATTTAGCGGTTATTATCTGCGTACCACACCTTTCACTGTCACTCGGTTCGATTCAGTGCGGTTGCCAGCGGCATCAATCGCTACCACCCAAATTTGGGCATCTCCGTTATAGCCCGGCGGCACAATCCATTTGGCCGAAAATGGCGCGATGGTTTTTGTGGCAACGGGTTTTTCGCTGCTATTGACATAAAACTCGACCTTGTTAATGGCATAATCGTCTTTAATATCGGCGTTCATGTCAATCCATTCTGCGCCCGCCCCATACGCAGGCTCGGCCAATTTGGCCGTCGGTGGGTTGAGGTCAAGCGTAAATTGAATTGCGGCTTCGGTCGCTTTGCCATCTTGCTCAATGCGCGTCACCTTTAATGAATATGGCCCACTACCAAGGCCGGTAAAATTGAATCGTTCGAGCGAGCCATTTTCAATTTGCTCACTATGATCTGACCCGATCATCTGCCATTGTTCCGGTTTCACATCCCAACCTTTGGCAAATGTCACCCGATACGACAACCACTGCCCGCCTTTGGCGCTGCCACGAATGTCGATTACGCCATTCACCCCCTGCGACAATACAAATGTATTGGAGACATTGGTGCTGACATAGCTGCCATTGCCCGGGTAAGTAATGGCGACTTCAGCCGAGGTTGGTGCACCCTCATAAGTGTTGTCATATTCGGTGGGGGCCAATGGGTAGCGTTGGCGCTCGGCATCGGTCCAATCGTTAATCCAATCTTGGGCCTGCGATGGAAATACGTAGAGTATTTTTTCTTCTACCATTTCAGGCGGTGTGCCCGGAATGGCAATTTTGCCAGTGTCTTTGCGGATGGGGAATTTTTGCACAATGGTGCTAACTTGTTTTGGTTGCGTGCCATCGATAAACAATTCTGAAATGACTGGGCAGGCTCCCAAATTCGGCAACAAACCATCAATGGCGCATACCCCGCGTGATACCAACCCTTCGGGCTGTTTAAATGCCGCTGCTGGTTTGCCTTGGTGCAGCATATTCATCACTTCGCGCCAAATGGGGGCTGCGCCGGTCACACCGGTCAACGAGCTATCCATCGGCGAGCCGTCAGTATTCCCCACCCATACCCCAACCACATATTCAGGCGAATAACCCATCGTCCAGTTGTCGCGGTTATCGTTGGTGGTTCCGGTTTTAACGGCGGCAGGGCGATTGCCAGTCAATAACAAATTGTCGCCAAAAGCCGCCACTCGTGCCGTTTGATCAGATAACATGCTGGTGACCAAATAAGTTAATTGTTCGCTTTTGGGGCCAAGTAAGCGGGGGTTAAGCGCTGGCTTATATGAATACAACACATTGCCCTTGGCATCTTCGACCCGCAAAATAACGGCGGGGTCTAAATCGCGAAAGCCAGATTTGCGCTGGCTGGCTGGGCGTGGCACGCCCACCATCGAGCCACCGTTGGCAAACGTGCTATAAACATAAGCCATGTCGAGCAGCTTGACCTCGCCGCCACCCAATGACAATGCCAAGCCATAAAACTCTAGCCCACGATCTAAATCGGTAATGCCGAGTTTGTGCGCCATACGCAACACATTGCCGATACCGGCCCGCTGCATAGCTTCGACTGCTGGAATATTGTATGACCGTGCCAACGACTCACGCATCCGCGATGGGCCATGATATTTGCGGTCGTAATTTTCGGGAATATAAGGAATGTCGCTGCCGGATGGAAAAGTGGTGCGCGTATCCCAAAATAGGGTGGCGGGTGAGGCCCCCTGACGCAACAATTCGATATAAGTAATGGGTTTAAATGACGAGCCGGGTTGACGCAACGCCGTAGCCACATTAAATTTGCCATCAATGCCATCATTGTAATAATCAAGGCTACCCAACATCGACAACAATTCGCCGGTTTCGGGCTTAATGACCACCACCGAGGCGTTATTCACCTTTTTGTTTTGCAAGGTCGCAATTTGGCGGTTGGCAATGGCGCGTATTTGATCATCGAGTGCCAAATCGAGGGTGGTATAAATTTTTAACCCACCACGATTGACCAATTCTGCCGCCGCCTCTGCCCCAATGCCGAGATGATCAGCCAGTAGATCCGTGGCTTTTTCACGCGCATACACCGAAAAATGCGGCGCTTTTATATTAAAGCGGGCGCTGCGATTCACCACGCGCAAAGTTTCACGCTTGGCCTCATCAGCCTGCTGGCGGGTTACGGCACAGCCGGGCACCCCCGATTGGGTGCGTTCAACCATTTGATCGAGCACCAACGTTTGGCGGGTTTTGGCCTCGTTCATGCTGTCGATAGGGTTTTGTTTGGGGAATTGTGGGATGGCTGCCAACATCGCCGATTCTGATAGCGATAAATCACGCGCTGGTTTGCCAAAATAGACCCGTGCTGCCGCTTCGATGCCATAAGCCAAATTGCCGTAAAAGTTGGTGTTGAGATACCATTCCAACACTTGTTCTTTGCGGTAGCGTCGGCTAATTTCATTGGCCAGCAATATTTCAGTAATTTTGCGGTCGAGGCTCAATTTGGCGCGTTCTTCGGGCGCAATCACCACATTTTTAATAATTTGTTGGGTAATAGACGAGCCGCCTTGTACATTGCCCCCTTGCAAAGTGGCAACCACCGCCCGTGCCATGCCGCGCAAATCAAAACCTTGGTTTTCGTAAAAGGTCTTGTCTTCAATGGCGACTGTCGCGCACTTTAAGTCGGTGGCGATGTCATTAATACCAACCCATTGGCGGTCGCCTTCGTTCTGGTCAATGACCTCATACAACACTTTGCCATTACGATCATACAACGTGGTGGTTTGGGCGCTTTCTTGCACCGTTTGCACGTGTTCGGGGTCTGGCAAATCGCGCGTAAAGTAGTTATACGCCGCATTCGCTGCCATCGCGGTCGAGACAGGCACAAGCAAGCTGATCGACATCATCAATGCCCCAGCCAACGCCAGCAATTGGGCTGCACGTTTGGCGGTGCTATTATGGCTGCGTCCGCGCCGCCGATGACGCATTCGGACTAAACTAGTTGATCTCACGAGACAATTGATGTGCAATTGTATTGTACTGGGTTGTATTTAGGCGCAAGAAAAAAACGTAACTTTTTTATGTACTTAGTGCGCGTCCCCAGACGCGCATTCTGCGCAAGCCAAAATGCGCGTCTGGGGACGCGCACTAAGCAGGCCAAACCTCTCGTTATTTTAATGTTTGTGCGGTATCCTCATCAATATGGTGTCAGGTACTGGTATTTTTGACGAACTACAACGGCCCTCAATTGCATTAATGGGGGTCATGGATGGCGTAAAAGCCAGCCCCGAAGATTCAATGGGGCGCGCCCGTGATGCACTTAAAGCCCTCTTTAAACCTCGCAGCATCGCCGTCATTGGCGCCAGCGAAGAAGAAGGCAGCACTGGGCGGATGCTGCTTGATAATTTACAAGGCTATAAGGGCGAAGTTTATGCCATTAATCCCAATCGGCGCGAAATATTGGGCAAACCGAGCCTAGCGAGCTTGACAGAATTGCGCCGACCCGTTGATTTAGCGCTGATTGCGACCCCAGCTTTATCAGTGCCAACAGTGCTGCAAGCCTGTATTGCGGCCCGCACGCGCAGCGCCATTATTGTCTCTAGTGTCAATGATGCATCCCTCATCAAACAAATTGGCGATATTTTGCAAACGGCCCCGCAATTGCGGCTGATTGGCCCGGGCAGTTTGGGGGTGATGAATACGCGGCGTGGGTTAAACGCCACCGTTGCGGCCCGCGTGGCGCTCACTGGTAATGTTGCCTTTATCAGCCAAAGTAACGCCATCGCCACTTCGGTGCTCGATTGGAGCTTTCGTGAGAATGTTGGCTTTAGCCATTTTATTTCGGTGGGGGCGATGTTGGATGTGAGCCTTGGGCCACTGATCGATTATTTGGGTGATGACCCCAACACCGACAGCATCATTATTTATATGGAGACATTAGGCAATGACCGCAATAATATGCGGGCCTTTATGTCGGCAGCACGTGAAGTGGCATTGAGCAAACCCATCATTGTGCTAAAAGCCGGTCGCACGCGCGAGGCATCGCAAGCTGCGGCATCGCATACTGGCACATTAACCGATAGCGATGATGCGCTGGATGCGGCATTTCAACGTTGTGGGGTGTTGCGGGTCAATGCTGTCTCGGATTTGTTTTATATGGCCGAGGTGTTGGGCAAACAGCCCCGCCCCAAAGGCCCGCGTCTTACCATCGTTACTAATGCAGGTGGCCCAGGCGTGTTGGCAACCGATGCACTTATTACCAATGGCGGCGTTTTAGCGCCAGTTTCTGCTGAAACACAAATGGTGTTAGATCAAATGATGCCGAGCAATTGGAGTCATGCCAACCCGATTGATATTTTAGGCAATGCCACCCCCGAGCGTTTTAGCGCTGCCATTAAATCGGCGGTCAATAACCCCGATAGCGATGGCACTTTGGTTATTTTATCGCCACAGGCCCGCATCGACCCTGCCGAGGTGGCACGAACCTTATTGCCTTTTGCCAAGGGCGATAAGCCCATTCTTGCCAGTTGGATGGGTGGCAGCGGTGTGGCGGCGGGCGAGCATATTCTTAATCAAGCTCGTATTCCGACCTTTGGGTATCCCGATACTGCCGCCCGCATGTTTGCCTATATGTGGCGTTATAGCGAAAACTTGCGCGGTTTGTATGAAACGCCAATGTCGCCATTGGGGGTAGGGCAGCAGAAATTGGATTTCCCCAAGAAATCCAATTTCTTAAGTGACCCACCCGATGAAGTTAATATTGAGCCAGCCAGCGTTGCTAATAATTTGATTGAAGCCGCCCGCGCACAAGGCCGCACTTTACTCACTGAGCACGAATCGAAACAGATTTTGGCGGCCTATGGCATACCGGTTGTGGCTACCCAAGTCGCTACGACCGAAGATGAGGCCATTAGCATCGCGCAGCAAATTGGCTATCCGGTGGTGCTTAAATTACACTCATACCTCATCACCCACAAAAATGATATTGGTGGGGTTGAGCTAAACTTGCGCAGCGATGAAGGGGTGCGGCGGGCTTTTCGCGCCATTCGGCAGAATGTGCTGGAATGTGTTGTTGAGAAGGAAGGGTTGAGGGTTGAGGGTACACCAATCTCAACCCTCAACCCTCAACTCTCATCTACTTCTGCTTTCCTCGGTGTTACCGTGCAGGCCATGATTCCTCGGCGTGGGTATGACCTGATTTTGGGCAGCAGCACCGACCCGCAAGTCGGGCCGCTTATTTTATTTGGCACGGGCGGGCAATTGGTTGAGGTGCTCAAAGACAGCGCCCTTGGTTTGCCGCCGCTTAATAGCACTTTGGCGCGGCGCTTGATGGAGCAAACTCGTATTTATGATGCCTTGCGTGGCGCACCTTCGGCTCGCGGACGCGCCCCTATCGACCTCGATGCGTTGGCGCAACTATTGGTGCGCTTTAGCCAGCTCATTGTCGAGCAGCGCTGGCTCAAAGAAATTGACATTAATCCGTTGTTGGTCGTGCCCCAAATGCCCCGCCATCTTAAAAACGATGCGGCGCATGATGGCAGCATTTTGGCGCTTGATGCCCGCATGGTGTTGCACGACCCAGCCACCCGCACCGCCGATTTGCCGCGCCTAGCCATTCGGCCATACCCAACACGCTATGCCCAAAATACGACTTTGCGTGATGGCACACCGATTGTTATTCGCCCCATTCGGGCCGAAGATGAGCCGCGTATTGTTGATTTTCATCAAACAGTGTCAGCCGATAGCATTTATTTACGCTTTTTTCATCATATCCCGCTCGAAGAACGCATTCGGCATGAGCGGCTGACGCGCATTTGCTATATTGATTATGACCGTGAAATGGCACTGGTGGCGGTGCGTGATGATGAGGCCATCATCGGGGTGGGGCGTTTGGTCAAGATTGACCCTGCGCTGGCTGGCGGCGATGCTGAATTTGCCTTATTGCTCAGCGATTCGGTACAGCGCCAAGGCCTTGGGGCAGAATTATTGCGCCGGCTGGTGCAGGTTGGGCGTGATTGGGGTTGCGCTCGTGTGGTTGCCGACATCTTGCCCGACAATTTTGGCATGATCAACGTCAGCCGCAAAGTTGGGTTTACCATTCGCCATGATTACACCGAGGAGGTAGTGAAGGCGGAGTTGGTGTTGGGGTAACTTTACCCTATCGTTTAATTATTGGAGATAAATAATGAACAATACAATTCAACCTTTGGACGTTGTAGCACTGACAAATGATTTAAAGAATATCACTTGCCACGTGGAATGGTAGGGGCTGTTGTTGAATGTTACGCAAACGGCAACTATGAAGTTGAATTTGTAAATACAAGCACTGGAGCCACCATTGCTTTGGTAGAGCTTGAATTTGATCAAATCATGAAGCTTTATCACCTTCCCACTTCGATATCTTCGCGTGAACTTGTTGCCGCATAAGTTAATGCCACCCCCAATCGCCGCACCCCTTCAACTAAAACCGCAGGTTCATACAAACTAAACGCAAGACGCAACTTATTGCCGCCGCTGCCATCGGTATAAAACTTGGTGCCGGGCACATAGCTCATCCCTTGGGCTTCTGCTTTGTTCAGCAATTTGCTGGTGTCGATGTGTGGCGGGCATTCGACCCACACAAAATAGCCGCCCGCTGGTTTGATATAGCGGCAGTGTGGCAAATAGGTATCTAATGCCCCGATCATGGCATCACGGCGGGCGCGGTAGGTATTGCGCAGATGTGCCACATTGGTATCAAAATCGCCATTTTGGCAAAAGGCTGCTACTTGCATGGCCGCCATATGGTTATTGCCGCCGCCGCTAAAAATAACGCCACCATCGGCGATGCGGGCGATTAAATCGGGGGCCGCCGTCATGTAGCCCAAGCGCAAGCCGGGCGCGAGCGATTTTGCAAATGACCCCAACCGTGCTACACAATGCCCAATGCCATGTTGTTTGGCGAGGCTCCATAATGAGGGCGGCGCGTCGCCATCGTAATTTAGCTCACGGTATACGTCATCTTCGACGATGATCAAATCTTCGGCAGCGGCCAATTGCACCAGTGCTAATCGTCGCTCTGGGCTGAGCGATGTGCCTTGGGGGTTGTTGAAGGTTGGCACACAATATAATAATCGTGGGCGTTTACCGGCGTGTTTGGCTTGGGCAATGCGCTCGCGTAAGACCTCGACCAAAATGCCATTTTCATCGGCTGGCACGGGCATCAGTGTCAAATGGGGATGATCGCGCAGAATATTGATGGCGATGTAATAGGTTGGCGATTCGACAAACACCACATCGTTGGGTTGGGTGTGCAGGGTGAGTAATTGATCAAGCCCCAATGAATTGCCGCCGGTAATGAGCATCTCATGCTCGCTGACCGCCACGTGTTCGTGGGCTTGAATTCGCGCTTGTAGCCATTCAATCAATGGCCCCGGCCCATTGAAAAAACCGTAATGTAGCGCTTGAGCGCCCCAGCGGTCAAAGGCATCGGCACTGGCGCGACGCATGGCATCGACTGCCAACAAATTTGGGTCGGGTTGCCCCCACATCAATTCGATGAAATTGGGGCGAAAGGTCATTTGGATGATTGGGAGCACAGTCGGGCAATTTTAATTGACTTTTGCACTTTACTGTTTATGTCCAATCATTTTCACCCCCGTGCGCCATGCCGCTGAGCCAAGCGCATGGCTGACCACCGGCCCAAACACTAACAATAAGCCAATCAACGCCCCTGCCATCGGCCAAACTTTGGGCATGAGCAATATGACGGCAATGAGCAATAGCACCACGCCAAAGGTGCTGACTTTGCCCAGCGCATGTAAACGGGTGTAAACATCGGGCAGGCGATAATTGCCAATAACGCCAATGACTGAAAATGTCGTGCTAAGTATGATGGCAATAATAGCGATTAACTGAATTAAAGATTCCATAATGATTTAAATTTTGGGCAGAGGGGCAGGGGGCAAAGCAGCAGGTTGCAGGTTGCAATGTGGCAGAGCGAAAAAGCCCTTTTGACTTTGCACTCTGCAACTCTGCAACTCTGCTACTCTGCCCTGCTAATTGGGTTAGATAAGGCAATATAACGTGCCAGTGCCAGTGTGCCGATGAAGCTAAGCGCAGCCAAACCGAGCGCCGCCCCAATAAAAATCGCATCGTTGAGAATAAGCGCCATCAAAATGAGGATGACAAGGGTCAACGTGCCGATGACATCTGCCGACACCAAACGATCAACATGATTTTCGCCACGCCAGACGCGCCAAATACAGGCCACGACCAAGCCAAGATGCACCCCTAAGGCGATTAGTAACACGCTATTTAAAATATTGCTCATAAAAACACCTTTTCTAACATGGCGCGGCGTTTGGCTTGAGCGGCTTCGGCGCTGGCGGCGCTTGATACTGCGTCTAAACAATGCACAAACATTTCTCCGCGATCGCCAAACTCGATCACTTGCTCGCCGGGTGTGATGGTGATGCCGTGCCCGCTGATGGCTGTAATGGTCTCGTTGGGGCTGCCGCTATTCACCATAATAAGGCCCGGTCGAATGGGTAACTTGGGGTCAATAATCATTTTAGCGACTGTTACCCCACATTTGATGATATCAATGATCAGCGCCACCCCATAACGCCCGGCCCACCACAGTTTGCGCCCCAACACACGCGGCCATTGTGCAAGCGTATATCGCTTGCCACGTGGTGGCTGCGCTAAGGCGGTTGCTGCCGCCCCAAATATGATTGCCAATAGCCAATTGCTTGGCGCTAAGTTGCCTGTTAACGCTAAATAAAGCGCTACGCACCCACAAAATGTTAAAAATCGTATCATGCTTCTCTTGGGCAGATGCCCTTGCCCCTTATTTTGCCGGATGCACCGCCGCGATATAGGCCATTGGTTGCTGTACCCATTTACTGGCTTGCATGGCAACATCGACCAGCGATTCACCCCAAATACCTAGCACCACACATGCCAAAATGAGCACGGTTGGCGCGAATAAACTATCGCCATCTTTTTTGGCTTTAACGCCAGCGGCAGGTGGCACAAACCACACCCATTCAAAAGCCCGCATGGTATAGATCAGGGTTAACAGGCTTGCTAACCCAATTGCTGCCAGCCATGCCCATTGCTCGGCCTCGATGCCAGCTCGAAACACCATCATTTTGCTGACAAAGCCATTGAGGGGCGGCAACCCGGCCAAGGCCATGCTGCCGATAAAAAACAGCACGCCCGATTGCGGCAAATATTTGCCCAACCCTTTAATATTTTCAAACGAAGCGCTTTTGATCTGGGCTTTGCTGGCTAAATAACCCGACAGCATGAGCATGGCGCTTTTGATGAG
>CAZLOF010000018.1:11086-19028 GCA_964560745.1 uncultured Thermoflexus sp. | reverse complement strand
GGTGGCTAAACGCGGCCCGCTGTTGCGCAATTTTGCATTGGCAGTTGGCTCAGTAGCACTTGACAACACATTGTTTGGCTCGGTGGCCGACGAAATTTCATTTTTATTGTCTTGTGTTTTGCTGTTTACCATCATGGGTTCGGCTGCGCTCGATACCACATTATTTGCTACGATTGCACGGCGAATGATTACCCCATTTGCGTTCACACGGCGGGTCGTAGTTGGCGTTACTTCAACTGCCGCATTGGTTGTGCTTGGCGTTACGACAAAGAATGCAATGAACATCAATGTGAGTGTGAAGGCGATTTTTGCGGCGATGTTGCTGATGGTGTTCATGACTAGGTTCCTTTGTGCGTTGTTGTGTGTTTTGCTATCTGTGAATATCATAGCGAGAAACCTAGATAGTCAAATCAGCCAAATAGCGGTGGCCGCATATGGCTAAAGACCTAGTTGACGCAGAGATTTATTGGTGATCTTACAGATATAACGTATTGCAAACGCTCTGACCTTGTCTAATTTCTAATTGATGGGGTTAAAACCAATATAAAGCGCCTCTTGTCCATGATAGTATCGACGATAAATAATATACAAAAAAATGCATTTGAAACACATCGTTTTGCGCCCTTTCCCCAAAAGACATACTGCCGAATTCATAGTGAATTCGGCAGGCGGGGTATACACCCTATAACACGCGACAATAATTCTTTAATTGCCCAATTTTTTCAATCTCAACCACCACTTCATCGCCATCTTTTAACCAAGGGGCGGGGTTGCGGCCCAATGCCACCCCGTCGGGGGTTCCGCTGCAAATAATATCGCCGGGGTTGAGGGTCATGGTTTTGCTGAGGTGTGCCACCATGTGTGCCACGCTAAAAATCATGTGCTTGGTATTTGAGTTTTGCATGACTTGCCCATTGACATAACATTTGATGTCTAATACCTGTGGGTCAGGAATTTCGTCGCTGGTGACCAAGGCAGGGCCAAATGGACAACTGCCGTCGAAACCTTTGCCCAAAATCCACTGTTTGGCATCATCGCCATTTTGAATTTCGCGGGCGCTTAAGTCATTGGCACAGCTATAACCGCCAACATAGCTGAGTGCATCGGCTTCGGCGACCCGATAACATTTTTTGCCGATCACCACTGCCAACTCGGCCTCATAATCCA
This sequence comes from uncultured Thermoflexus sp., assembly GCA_964560745.1. Lineage (GTDB taxonomy): Bacteria > Chloroflexota > Anaerolineae > J036 > Brachytrichaceae > AQU-03. Next base: position 17,861 of record CAZLOF010000018.1, on the reverse strand, counting down.
TCTTTTGGGTGCTGTCTGCATACCATGTTACCGTATCGTTGGGGTTCGATAAGGTATTGGGCATTTTGGCAAACACAATCGGCTTGCTCGGAATATTAGAACCAGTTTCTTTGGCGTGTTCAATATAGTTGCGCCCAATAGCAATTATTTTGCCGGGCACTAAAGGCACAGCAAGCGTCAGCCCTGCTACTGCCATTTTAGCGCCAGTAGCCGCCAATTGCGCCGCTTGTTGGCGTGCGTCAGCATCCGACATAATCTTCGCTACATCGCCAGCCGCCGATACATCAACTGCTTCGCTGTCATTCACCATTGCGCCCGTTTTGAGCGCGCCATCTGAGATATAACTAATAAGTTTCATGATTTTTTTTGAGGGGCATATGTCACAATACCCAACCGTTCATAGGCCTGTAATAATAACTGAGAATTTTTTTGCCAATCGCCACGCGCTTCAACCACCGCACGGTTACGATGGGCTATTGCCAAACGGGCGTTAGGTAGTAGTTGCGCCGCGTCAATAATCGCAGCAGCGACTGCTTGCGCATCGCCCTTTGTTGCTAGCCAGCCGTTGGCCTCAGTTGCTAACGCCCCATGCGCAAATGGCCTAACCCATTCGCGGTTACTTGGTATGTCGGTGACAATGACGGGCAAACCGGTGGCCATGGCCTCAAGTAACGAAATTGAAGTGCCGTCGGTATGAGCACAACTGATATAAACATCGGCTGCCGCAAAATGGGCGGCTTGTTGTTTGTGGGGCAACATGCCGGTGAATTGCACCACATCCCCCGCGCCGTAACGTGCAATGATGTTGTGAATTTGATTGGCTAATGACCCGCCGCCCATCATCACCAATTTGATCGGGCACGGCAAACTGGCACGCAGGGTTTGCCATGCCATACAAAACCCTTCTACAAGCGTGTCTGTGCCATACAGCGGCTCCCAACTGCGGGTCGATAGCACCGTAAATTGGTCGCGGGGTTGGGGCGGCACAAATGGAAATTGTGGCAGATCGATACCCCACGCAAATTGGGTAATGGTATCGTCGGGTATCGAGGCAAATTGACGCGCGGTGTCACGCACCCAATCCGAATCACAAATAAACCCATCGGCATGACGCAAGGTAAAGATGGTCGCCCAACGATTTAAATCATCGCGTAGCGCCGTCGTCAAAATATCTGACCCCCAAGACATCAGCAAATGTGGGTGCGCCCCAGCCAATGCAGTCATAAACCCACAGGTTTGCACTGGGCCGGCATGAATCAGGTTTGGTTTGATTTCGCCTAACACGCGCTCAAAGTCAGACATGAGCGACAAGCAGTCAGTTGGGGTATTTACTTGGCGATGCAGCCCAGCCCATTCAACCAAATGCACCCCAGCCGGCAAAGGGCGTTGCTCAAATAGCAGTGGCCCGCTGCCAAAACGCAAATAAAAAAATTGATGTGTTGGAAGCGATTCGGTTAATTTAAGCAAAAAACGGTGGTCGTGAGTGGTGTAGTCGCGGCTAAAGTAAAGGATCTTCATTTGAATACACGGCTTAGTGCGCGTCCCCAGACGCGCATCTTGCTTTGGGCTAATGCTCAACACGCTCGCGGCGCATTTTCTTAGTGGCGCTGCTCTTTTTTTTGCTATCCAAGCGTTTTTCTTTGGCGGCTTTCGATGGCTTGGTCGGGCGGCGTTTCTTGGGCACAATCAGGGCTTGGCGCAATAAAACAACAAAACGCTCAACCACTTCTTCGCGGTTTCTCAATTGGCTGCGTCCTTGTTGCGATTCAACATGTAGCACCCCTTCTTTGTCGAGATAGCTGGCTAATTTGATAATGATGCGTGTTTTGTCGGCCTCATTCAAATAAGGCGTGTTGACCACATCAAACATCAACTCGACATTGCTCTCGGTTTTGTTCATGTGTTGACCCCCGGGGCCACTGCTGCGGGCAAAACGAAAATTGAGAGCCGAAGACGGGATACGCACCTGTGGATTGATGATTAAATCATCAAGGCGATCATTTTCGTTTTCTGGGGCGGGGGCGGTTGCACTCATGGTTGGCAAAATAGGCGTGGCCTAAGCCATGGCATGGCGATGCCCTGCCGAATATGCGCCAGTTACATAATGCTCAAGTTGGCGCTCAATATCACCCAACAGCGCGCTTGCGCCAAAGCGCATCAAATGCGGTTGCAACCATTCGTCGCCCAGTTCATCTTTCATCAAACACAGCCAATCGAGCGATTGTTTGGCGGTGCGGATGCCGCCCGCGGGCTTAAAACCAACCTTATAGCCGGTGCGCTGCAAATAATCGCGGATAGACCGTGCCATGACTAGCGACACAGGCAAAGTGGCGTTAGTGGGGGCTTTGCCTGTGCTGGTTTTGATAAAATCTGCCCCAGCCATCATGCACACCAGACTGGCTTTCATCACATTGCCCAAAGTGCTCAGTTCGCCAGTTTCGATGATGGTTTTAAGGTGAGCATCGCCACAAGCCTCACGGTAGGCCCGCACCTCATCATATAACGCTTGCCAATGCCCCAGCAGCACATGCCGCCGAGAAATGACAATATCGATCTCTTGTGCCCCCGCCGCTACCGAGTGATGAATTTCTTGCACCCGTAAGGCAAAAGGCGTTAGCCCTGCCGGAAAACCGGTTGACACGGCGGCAATCGGAACACCGCTGCCTTTCATTGCCGCTACCGCGGTTGGAACCATTTCGTGATAAACACAGACCGCGCCACAGGTGATTTTGAGGGTTTCGGCCCCCATCGCCGTCAATAATTCATGGCTGACGGGTTGGCGGGCCTTGGCGCACAAACGTTGCACATTACCCGGGGTGTCGTCACCTTGCAATGTGGTCAGATCAATGAGGGTGATGGCGCGTAATAGCCACGCAGCTTGCCATTCTTTTTTTACACTGCGGCGGGTTGGCAAGGTAGCGCAGCGGCGCTCAACGGCGCTGCGATTAATGCGCACAGCTTCAACCCATTCAAGGTCAAGCGGGGTTCCGGGGTTACGGGGAAACATAGGTAAAGGATGAAGGATGAAGGATGAAAGATGAACAAAATCTTCATCCTTCATCCTTTACCCTTTTTATTGATTATACTTTCGCCTATTATGGCAATTGTGTGGATCCCTTCATTACTGCGTCGGTTGACTGGCGGTAAAGCTGAACTGCGGGCCGATGGCGCAACTGTGCGCGAGGTTATTGATCAGTTAGAGGCGCTGCACCCGGGGTTAAAAGCCCGTTTGGTCGAAGATGGGCGGCTTAAACCTAGCTTTGCCGTTGTGGTCGATGGCTTTTCATCTGACCTTGGCTTGCGCCACCCACTCACCGCCGACAGCGAGCTTCATTTTGTGCCTGCGTTGAGCGGAGGATAGAAGTGCAAAGTTGAAAGTGCAAAGTAAAAAGTAAAAAGTAGAAATTACAACACTTTCTACTTTTTACTTTGCACTTTGCACTTTCAGCTAAAGGCCTGTATGCCGGTTTGGGCACGGCCAAGAATGAGGGCGTGGATGTCGTGCGTGCCTTCGTAAGTGTTGACGGCCTCAAGATTCATAACATGGCGAATGACGTGAAACTCGTCGCTGATGCCGTTGCCGCCGTGCATATCACGGGCCACACGGGCGATATCGAGCGCTTTGCCGCACGAATTGCGCTTTACAATCGATACCATTTCGGGGGTCGATTTACCTTCATCCATCAAACGCCCCACCCGCAATGTGCCTTGCAACCCGAGCGAAATTTCAGTCAACATATTGGCCAACTTTAGTTGAATGAGTTGGTTGGCTGCCAACGGTCGCCCAAATTGTTTGCGGTCGAGCGTATATTGGCGAGCCGCGTGCCAACAAAATTCAGCCGCGCCCAATGCGCCCCACGAAATGCCATAACGTGCCTTATTCAGGCAGCCAAATGGCCCCTTTAGCCCCTTAACGTTGGGCAGCAAATTCTCATCTGGCACAAACACTTCATCCATCACAATCTCGCCCGTAATGCTGGCACGCAGGCTAAATTTGCCTTCGGTTTTGGGCGCAGATAACCCCTTCATGCCCTTTTCGAGCACAAACCCACGAATGTCGCCATCCAAGCCATCATAGCTGTCGCCGCCACCAAAGGCCTTAGCCCACACCACAAACACATCGGCAATGGGTGAGTTGGTGATCCACATCTTGTTGCCGTGCAAAACCCAGCCGCCGTCTACCTTGGTGGCGCGGGTTTCCATGCTGCCCGGGTCGCTGCCATGATTTGGCTCGGTCAGGCCAAAGCAGCCCACCCATTCACCGGTTGCCAATTTGGGCAAATATTTGCGGCGTTGGGTTTCGTTGCCATAGCTGTAAATGGGATACATCACCAGCGATGATTGCACACTCATCGTGCTGCGATAACCGCTGTCAACCCGCTCTACCTCGCGGGCGACCAAACCATAGCATACATGATTTAACCCTGCACAGCCATATTCTTCGGGCAAAGTGCTGCCGAGCAACCCCAACTGACCCATTTCATTCAAAATGCTACGATCAAATTTTTCGTGCCGGTTGGCCTCAAGCACGCGCGGCATTAACTTGTCTTGACAATAATCGCGGGCGGCATCGCGCACCATACGCTCTTCGTCGCTCAATTGGTCGTTCAACAAAAATGGGTCATCCCATTGAAAGGTGTTTTTGCTTGCCATAATTTGAGGTTTATTTTAAACCTAAAGGAAAATAACGCTTTGATTATCGCCCGCCGAAGCCGGTCATGGCGATGCCTTGCACGAAGTAGCGTTGGGCTACAATAAATAAAACAAGCACTGGGATTAACATAACGACGCTAGCCGAAAATACCAATTCCCAATTTTGCACATTGGTGTCGTTAAAGGCCCGAATGCCAAGCGCCAAAACCCAACTATCGAGTTTGCTCAGGTAAATGAGTGGCTCCATGAATTCGTTGTAATATTGAATTAACCCGAATACGGCGATGGTAGCAAGCACTGGTTTGCACAAGGGCAGCAAAATGCGAGTGAGGATTTGTAGGCGGTTTGCACCATCCATCTTGGCGGCTTCATCCAATTCATCGGGGATGCCGCGCATAAATTGATACATCAAAAATACATATAACCCAGTGCCAGCAAACCAAGGCGGCACAACTAGCGGTAGCCATGGGAAATAAACATCGATGACTGGGATGGTTAAGTTGATCCAGCCAAAATCTTTAAACATGATGAAGCGCGGGATCAAAGTGATGATGCCGGGCAACATGAGTGTGGCAATCATGATGCCAAAAAATAGACGGCGACCGGGCCATTGCAGCCGTGCAAAACTATAGGCCACCATCACCGATGACACCATTGTGCCCAACAATGAAACCGTTACGACCATGACAGTATTTTTGATAAAATCCCACATGGGCAGCGCGGGCTGAGTAAAGGCATCAACGTAATTTTTCCAACGTAGGCTATCGGGAATCCATTTGATCGGCACAACAAAGATCTCGGTGCTTGATTTAAATGAGGATGAAATCATCCAGAGGGTCGGCATTAGAAAAGTGAGGACGAGTAAGGTGGCAAAAATTTGCAAAGCCGTGAGGCCAAGCAACTGACGTGTTTTTTTGTTTATGCTCATGTTTATTCCTCGTAATACACCCAACGTTGTGAAATATAAAACTGGGCGATGGTGAAACCGATCACGATGACAAAGAGTTCCCACGCCAATGCGCTGGCATAGCCCATGTTAAAAAATAAAAAACCTTCGCGGTAAATATTCAACACTGAGAATAGTGTGCTGTTTTCGGGGCCGCCGTCGGTCATAATGAGGGCTGGGGTAAAAATTTGAAATGAGGCAATAATGGCAATGACCAAATTGTAAAAAATGAGCGGGGTCATGAGGGGCAAAGTGATTTTGGTAATGCGATCCCATGCGTTTGCGCCATCAATACTAGCCGCCTCGAGCAACGATTGGGGAATATTGCCTAACCCGGCAATAAAAATCACCATTTGGCGGCCAATTTGCCACAACGACATAAAAATAAAGGCCGGTTTGGCTAAATTTTTGTCAAACAACCATTTTTGTGCTGGAACCCCAAACCAACTTAAAAAATCATTCAAAATACCATAATCGGGATGAAATACCCGTTGCCAGACCACGGCGCTTGCCACTACGGGCACAATAATGGGCAAATAAAACCCGGCCCGATAAAAATCGCGGAAACGCAAGGGTTGGGTCAACATCATGGCTAACGAAAAAGAAAAAATGAGTTGCAGCGGTACCGCAAAAACCGTGTAATAGGCCGTGTTATAGAGTGCTTGTTGTGCGATAGGATCGGTAAAAACTTTCTCAAAGTTAGCCCACCCTACAAATTTAGTGGTTAAGCCGCCAAAATCGAGGTCGGTTTTTTGGAATGCTAGCCATAGGGCATAGCCGATAGGGTATGCCACAAACACCAGCAAACCAATAATAAAGGGCGAAGCGAATAAATAGCCAGCCAGCCAGTCGCGCCAAGGGATACGTTTGGAATTTGTCATAAATAAATTTGATGTGGGTGTTGTGAAATCGGCATATGTCTTTCTTAATGTGACATTGGCAAGATAAAGCGTAAAAATTAACCGCTAGGGTAATCTGTCATCAGTCGACAGTCACTCTAGCGGTTAATAGGCCATAAGTAATCACACGCCACACGAACACAAATTTAGGTTTTTGTTCGTGTGGAATATAACATTCGCATTGGACGTTGTTTTTTTATTGCCGCCAAAATTACTAGGCTTCGTCCAACATCTTTTGCACAGCCTTATCCACCTCAGCTAGTACCTCGCTGGCTTT
>CAZLOF010000018.1:0-11068 GCA_964560745.1 uncultured Thermoflexus sp. | reverse complement strand
GGACCAGACCCACCACATCCAACTGACCAGCTTTGAAGGCATCAATGAATACCTTGCCGTTCTTCACGCCAAAGTTTTTCTCCATGGTGGGTAGCCACCAATCTTGAATGAGGGCAAATGTATTTGGCATACGACCTGAGGTTTCTGAATACACCTTATTGCCTTCGGGTTGGGCCATAAAGTTGATGAAATCCCACGCGGCGGCCTCGTTCTTGCCTTTCATTAAGGCTACACCTTCGGCCCATGCACGGTGGGGGCGGCTGGCATCTTGTTGTTTGGGCATCAAGACCACATCGAATGGGTATGATTTGCCCTCATCTTGCAGCTTCTTGGCCATCATGGATGGGAACCACCAAGGGCCTTCATACTTCATCGCCACATTGCCAGTGGTGATTTGGTTGGCCCCGTTGGCGCCATCGGCTGGGGTGGGGGCGATCTTGTCCAAGTTATACCAATCGTTGGCAACCTTTTGAATAATGTCGGCGATTTCAGGTTGGTTGAATTGCGATTTCTTGGGGTCTACGATGGTGTCGAATTCGGTTTTGCCCGTGCCGCGAATCCAATGAATATCGCGGAACCAACCACCATTGGCTTGGATACCAAAGCGCTTGTCAGCGCCGGTCTTGTTATTGGTTAGTTTCTTGGCGAGGTCAATAAATTCATCGTAAGTCCAATCGTTGGTGGGGTATTTCACTCCAGCATCATCGAAAACCTTCTTTGAATAGAACATGACCATGCTGGCGAGTTGTAGCGGAACCATATACAACTTGTCTTTGTATTGGGTGCTCAATTTCACGCCAGCGGCATCGGCAAAGGCATCTAATTTGTCGCGCTTGACCAAATCGCCCACTTCCGCCAATGCGCCTTTGGCGGCATAGGGTTGCCATTCCCAACCTTGGAATGAGGCAATATCAGGAGTAGCGCCGCCCGCGATGCTGGTTTGTAGCTTGGGGTAAAAGTTGTTGCCGGGGTCTGCCACTGGGGTGATTTCGACCGTGACATCGGGTTTCTTGGTTTTATAGAGCGCTAGCCATTTTTCATGGGCTGGCAACTCAGAGCCATCGCCCCATGCCAAAAATGATACCTTTGCGGCAGCCTTAGCGGGTGCGGCTGGGGCTGCGGGGGCAGTTGTTGCTGCTGGGGCAGCCGTAGCCGCAGGCGCAGCAGGTTTCGCTGGCTCGGCTGGTTTAGCCGGTGCAGCAGTGGGGGCGGCACAACTGGCAAGCGCTGTTGCTGCCGCACCGCTAGCCCCTATAATTAGGAACTTTCGGCGGGATAATTTTCCTTGTAATTTGGATGATTTCATTTGTCTTTTTCTCCTATATTAACATTTGTTAATGGGTTGATTGTGTAGCCAGAGGATATTGTATACTAATTTGAAGGTTGTGAGAAGTGCTGATTTACAGGCTTTAATAGTGCTTTGTCTGCATTTCCAGATGCACATTTTACATAAGTCGGGATGTGTGCCTAAAGATGCGCACTAAGCACCGTGTTTGTTATGGTCTCACCTGCCCGTTACCCTCGCAAATCCACTTATAACTGGTGAGTTCGCGTAAACCCATTGGCCCACGCGCATGAATGCGCTGAGTGCTAATGGCAACTTCGGCCCCTAAGCCAAATTGCGCCCCATCATTAAAGCGGGTGCTGGTATTGGCAAATACGACCGATGAATTAATCTCATTCAAAAATCGCGCCACGTCATTTGCTTTGTTCGATAAAATACCATCAGAATGTTGCAAGCTGTGCTGTTGAATGAAACCGATGGCTTCATCTAACCCTGTAACCACTTTTACATTTAGCGTTAATTCTAGCCATTCGGTGTCAAAATCTTCTGGGGTGGCTGATAAAACTGTGCGCCCTTGTTGTGTCAAAATTGTTTGAGACTCAGCATCACACCGATACACGACTTGCTTGCTATCCAGCCTTTGGGCAACTAACGGCAAAAATGTGGCAGCGATGTCACATTGCACAAGCAAGGTGCTGAGTGTATTGCAGACGCTGGGGCGTTGGGTTTTGGCATTAAAAATAATTTCGATAGCGCTAGCGACATCAGCACTGTCATCCACAAATAAATGGTTAACCCCAATACCGCCGGTAATGACAGTGATCGAAGCATTTTTGCGGCAAAATTGATGCAGCCCATTGCCCCCACGCGGAATAATTAAATCGACATATTCATCGAGCCGCAACAATTCGCTGACACGGGCGCGGTCGGCATCGTCGATAAATTGTACGGCATCAAGGGGCAAGCCGGCGTTTTGCAAAGCGCTATGAATGACATTGACCAAGGCGCGATTGCTATTTAGGGTTTCGCTGCCCCCGCGCAAAATGACAGCATTGCCGCTTTTAATGGCTAATACGGCTGTGTCGATGGTGACATTGGGGCGCGATTCATAAATGACCCCAATCACCCCGAGCGGGATGCGCCGTTTGTGTAGCCGTAGCCCATTGGCGGTGACGCTGTGGTCAAATGCTTCGCCGACGGGGTCGGGGGTTGCCGCCACGTGACGCACATCATTGGCAATGCCTTGCAAGCGTGTCGGGAATAAGGTGAGACGTTCTATAAGATGCGGGGCCAAGCCTTTGACCTTGGCTTGGTCGATGTCAATGGCGTTAGCCGCCAAAATTGCATCTTGCTGTTGTATTAATCCCTCGGCTACGCCGAGTAATGCCTTGTCTTTGGTTTGGGTGCAAGCCTGTGCCAGCATCGTTGCGGCGGCTTTGGCACGTTTGCCTATTTCGTTCAGATCCACATTTGCCATGATGTTGGTATTTTATACTGGGGTGAGTAGCTGGACAATGTCATATTAAAAAAGACGTATGCCAATTTCACGATGCCCACCTCTGCCTATAGCAGAGGTGGGTATCGTGAAATTGGCGAAAACTTGTCAAAAGTTAGCCGTTAGAAAATGGATGCATTGCGCTTTCGATACCTTTCATCACGCTGGCTGATCGCCATTACGGCTATTATCCTCATCGTTATGGTTGGTGCGTGGCTGTCGGTTATTAAAATCACGCCCGATAGTGACCAATATGTGCTGATGGCGCAAGGGCGTATTGGCGAGGTCGAGCGGCCCTTTGCGCCGCGTATATTACACCCGTTTTTGGCACGGGTGTTTACCTTTGGGGCTTGGCTTTCGCTCGATCAATCATTTGCTTTGTTGGCATTGCTATCGCTGGGGGGTTTTGTTGCTTTTTTGCGGTTTATATTGCCCACCGATTTGCCGCAGCAACCTTTATGGCTGTTTGTAATGTTATTTACCCCAGCCTTGCTTAATTTGTATCGCAGCATCTATATTCACGATTTGTTTTATGCAGGCTTGTTGGCTGGCTTGTTTATGGCCTTAAAGCAACATCATCGCGTATGGGTATTGGGGTTATTGGCTTTGTTATTTCTCACCCGCGAGTCTACTTATTTGTTGGCTGCGTGTTTAATGGTCTTGGCATGGCGTTGGCATGAGCGCGAAATTGCGATTGGCTCGGCAGAAATCATCTTAATTGGTTTGTTTTTTGCCAGCTTGTTATCGGGCATGGCTAAACCAAGTTTACATGGCCTCAACCCATTGCTTTATACCGTGTCGCGCATTCCCATCAATTTTGTGTGGAATGTGTTGGGGGTGCCATTGTTGGCGAACACATCAGAGGCATTTTGGCGCGAAACAAACCCGGCGGTGCTTGAATTTTGTGCCGCGCCAGCCGCCATTTTGCAAATGCCGACTTGGCTGCCTACGGGCAGTATTCGCACCGTCAAAATTTGTGGCGTGTTTATCGAGAATCCGCTCAACACATTGGCATTAATGCTGACCACATTTGGCATTGCGCCGGCCTTGTTGCTGGCTAGGCTACGGGCACAGCCATTTTCAAGTTTGTGGAAATCGTTGCCATTATTTGCGCAATTGGCTTTGGTTTATGGCATCATTTCATTTGCGATTGCGCCGATGTTGGGCAACACGGTTGGGCGCTATGTGGCGTATGCGTGGCCTGTATTCTGGGTGTTGTTGCCTCATGTATATAGCGGCAATAACACCCTTGCACCTATTGATATTCCCCAAAAAATTGGGATGCTTTGCCATATTATCTTATTGGCAATGGGTGTTTTGCTGACGCAATGGGCGTTATCAGCAACTTGGCTGCTGACCACCGTTATCGGTGCGGCTGTGGCGCATTTTTTTGTTTATCGGGCGACAGTAGCCAGCAATCAGTAATCAGTAGTCAGATGGTTTTTGCTCTGACTATTGATTACTGAGTTTTCACCCCAATTAACTCTTGCGCAATTTGGCTCATGGTGGTGCGGCGTGAACGGGCGCGAATTTGAATTTCGTGATAGGCCTCGGTTTCGGTCATGCCCTCTTTCATCAATACTCCTTTGGCGCGATCGATCAATTTGCGTGAAGTCAGTTTTTCTTCTAATTCGTCTACTTTTTCCTTTAATTCGCGTTTTTCGCCAAAAGTAGCGACTGCCATGCGCATGGCAGCGATCAAATCATCACGTTTCACTGGTTTTACCAAATAACCTTGCACTGGAATTGATGCGGCTTGATCTAACAAGGCCGTGTCGCTAAAGGCCGTTAAAATAATAATTGGAATTGGGCGCAGTTTAACAATTTCTCTGGCCGACTCTAGCCCATCGCGAAATGGCATACGAATGTCTAATAGAGCGATATCGGGCGGGTCACGATGCGCTAACGTGACAGCTTCGACCCCATCTGATGCGCTAATAACTGTATGCCCCAGATCAGTCAAAATGGCACGTAACCCCATTCGAATAATAGACTCATCATCCGCGATTAATACGCGCATCGATTTACTCATGTCGTCATTTCTCCTTTTATATGCATCTTCTTAATAAAACAGGGTGATTTAGACATTACAGCTTTTGGGTTTACCCCGAATTATTGAGAAGATACTTTTATATAGCTAAACACTTGTGAGTATACGATGATTCGTTTATAGACGAATCTAAGTTTTTGGTATGAATTATGTTGGCAAAGCCACAGGTTTAATGACTGCTTAGAACGAAATCGTGTAAACTGTAAGCTAGCAATGCGTAACTTTCGGGGGTATACCACCTTGGTTGAGGTTGGTCGTGGGGGCATGGCGACAACTTATCGGGCGACAAGCCCGGCTGGTAATATTGTCGCTATCAAAATTATGGCTCAGCGCCATGCCAAAAACAGCATCTCACGACGGCGTTTCGAGAATGAAATCGCGTTAGGTGTGTCACTTAATCACCCTAATATTGTGCGGGTGATCGATTATGGCATGCAAGATGACACGCCCTTTATTGTCATGGATTACATTGCCGGCGATTCACTTGAGCGGCGTTTGCGTGCCCAACCGCTTAGCCCGCAAGAGTTTTTGCCTATTTTGCTCGATGTCGCCAAGGCCCTAGACCATGCACATTTTATCCATCAGCCACGGGTGATTCATCGTGATGTAAAACCTGCCAATATTTTATTGCGCTCAGATGGACGCGCTATGTTGGCCGATTTTGGCATTGCAAAATTGGATGGCATGACGGCGTTTACGGCTACTGATGCCCGTATTGGCTCAGTCTATTACATGTCGCCCGAGCAAGCCGCTGGGCAGCTTGAATTGACACCCGCTAGTGATATTTATTCGCTGGGCATTACAGCCTTTCATGTGTTAACGGGGCGACAACCCTTTACGGGTGATCATGAAATTGCGATTGCGCGGATGCAGATGGATGACCCACCGCCGCATTTGTGTGAGATTAACCCTGCTGTCCCTAAACCAATTTGTAGTGTCGTATTATCGGCAATCGAAAAATCGCCGAGTAAGCGCCCTGCCTCGGCCGGCGAATTTGCCGATTTATTTCAACGCGCCATTGAGCAGTCGAATCAGGAGTTTAAAGGGGATCGATATCATTCGCTTGCGCCCATTAAGCCGATTGAGTTGCCGATTGAGGCTGCGTCAACCGCCGCCCGCCCCAAACCTGTTGTAAATAGTGCCGCCGCTGCCGCAGCGGCGATCCTGCCTGGCAAACCGATAGCAAGCGGGGCAAAGCTTGAGCCAGTGGCAGCGCCTTTGCCTGAACCTGTGTCGCCTATTGCGGCAAAAGAGGCGGCTGCTGTAGTTACAATGCCAGCGACTGTTTCTGCCCCAGCCAAAATCGAGCCATCGGTGGTGACAGCACCCTCAACACCGCCTAAAAATGCTGCCCCGCGTAAATCATTGCGGGTATGGTGGTTGTGGGTCGTGGCGGCGTTGATGACCGGGTGCGCTGTGCTGGGTCTCAGTACCAATTGGTTTAATGTCATTTTGGGGCGTATCGGGTTGTCGAATGTTGTATCGTCGTTGGGTGGGGTTCGCCCAACTCCTGTGCCAATTGGGGTGGTGATATCCAACACGGTAACATCGCCGCCCACCGATACCCCCTTGGTTTTAAATACGCCGATTGTTTTGCCAACGGTAGTGATTGTTACCCCAACTCGCAATGTGGTGTTAGTAACGGTTGTCGTAGAACCCACGGATACCCCGACACCGCGCGTCATTCTTACGCCGCGCCCACCCATTGTCCGTCCGCCAACCCGTGTGCCTACTCGCGTGCCAACCAGAACCCCGGCCCCAACAGCCAAGCCATTGCCATCGGCCACGCCCCCGCCACCGCCGGTAACAACCCCAACGCGACCAGCCGCAACCGCAACCGCAACCGCAGTTGCACTAACGGTTACGCGCCCACCAACCCAGCCGCCGCCAACATCACCCCCAGCGCTTACTGTGACACGCCCGCCTATCGCTTCTACCCCAGCCCCGATTGTGCCATCGCCGCACCCAGTACCATTGCCCACTCGCACGCCTGTCCCTTAGCAGAAAGCTTTCATTTAGAAATCGGGGTTCTTGCAGAACCCCGATTTCTGAGTGGCGCATTTCATGTCAGTGTCTTTACCAATGCAATGGCTTCATTACGGGTGTGAATTTGTCCAATCATTTGCGCTTCGCGGGCGGCATCGAGCAAGCGCCCAAAGATAGGGCCGGGTTTGTAGCCCATCTGTATCAAATCGCTGCCCTGTAATAGGGGGGGCGGGGCAAGATCGGGCGCATAGTGGGCAAAATAGCGGTCAATGAGCAAATGTGTTTTTAAATGTAGGGTTTGCAGTTGGGCTAACCAAAAAATTTCCGGCGCACATTGGCCAGTTTGTTGAATAAAACGATATAAAAGCTGTTCTTGGGCTAGCCCCGATTGCGCCAAAATGTCGGCGACTGCTGTCATTTTGGTTAACACATGGCGAATTTGTATATTTTCGTCGTTGCTTAGGCGCAGTGTTTGTGCCAACTTGAGTGCAAAATTGGTAGATGCAGCCTGAAACAATAAAACGGTCAGCCGCAAAATAGCCAATCGGGTGCGTTCATTGGCTGTTGCTTGGTTTAATTGTTTGTGCAGTGCCTCATTTAACCCCATATGGCTGGTGAGGGGGCGTAGCGCTTGATTGAGGCTATGATCAGCTTGCCAAGGCAAATTGGGCAATAGTTGAGGCAACAGCCCAAATGATCTTAAGTTTTGCACGGCGGGCAAGGCATCGGGCAAGGCCAAAATTTTCATCAATTCGTCACGCAGCCGTTCAATGCTAATTTTGTCATTGATCAAACGCACGTTTAAAACAGCCTGTTGTGTTTCGGGGGCAAGTGTGGCTTGCAACACCGTTGCCATGCGAATGGCGCGTAACGCCCGCACCGGGTCATCGCTAATGGCGGCGGGGGCGCACATACGAATATTTTTTTGCGTTAAATCATCGTAGCCGTTGAGCGGGTCAAAGAGAAATTTTGGATTTTGGATTGGGGATTTTGGATTGGGGATTGCGGTCCATTTTGCCAAATCAAAGCCAATGGCGTTGACGGTGAAATCACGGGCACGTAAATCTTCTTCCCACGTTTCACCGCGGCAGGCGGCAAAATCGAGCACCGTGTCTGGCAAAATCACCCGCGTGGTGCCGCGTTCGGCATCCATCACATAAAATGCGCCATTCAATTGGTTGGCAATGTTGCGTGACAAACGGATGACATCACCCTGCACCCCAATGTCATAATCGTGCACGGGCTTGCCCAATAACCAATCGCGCACGGCCCCGCCCACCAACAAAATGGGGGTGTGGTGGCGCGTCGCTATCGTTTGAATGGTGCTTAGAAGTTGAAAATTCAAAGTAATGATTAGTGGTCAATGGTTAATGGTCAATGGTTAATGGTTAATGGTTAATGGTTAATGAACAAATTAACCATTAACCATTAACCATTAACCATTGACCATTATTTTGTTCTGCCACCAAAAATGGCACGGCCAACGCGAATAATGGTTGCACCCTCGGCAATGGCGGGTTCGAGATCGTCACTCATGCCCATAGAAAGTTGTGACCAATCGACGTTTGGCAACGCATGTTGCAGCTTGTCGCGTAGTAAACGCAAACTGGCAAATACGGGGCGGGCTTGCGCTGGCTCGGCCACAATTGGGGCAATGGTCATGAGACCGCCAATTTGCAGGGTGGGTAAGGCTATAATTTGGATGACGCTGCTTAAAAAAAGGTCTAATTTAGCTGGTGCATATTCCCAACCGGCTAAATCAAAGCCTTCTTTCGATGCTTCGCCGCTGACATTGCATTGCAGCAAGATGGGTTGTGGTGATAAATTGCCGGCTGCTTGCTTGGCGCTGGCCAGTTTTTGCGCCAATTTCAGCGAATCGACCGAATGGATAAGCGCAAAATTGCCATTTGCCGCGTCTTTGGCTTTGCGTGATTGCACATGCCCGATCAAATGCCATTGCACCGGCGGGGCTGTCAGCCTAACATTGGCTAGGCTGGCATTGACTTCAGCAATTTTAGGTAGGGCTTCTTCAACGCGGTTTTCGCCAAAATGACGTTGCCCAGCAAAAATGGCACTGGTGACATCGGCAGCCGGAAACGTTTTTGATACTGCGACCAAGGTGATTTCATTTGGGTCGCGTTTGGCGCGTAGGGCGGCTTCGGCGATGCGAGTATTGACACGTTCAAGGTTTTGGGCGATTTGTGACATAAGTTTAAGCAAATGTGATACCGGAACGCCAGCATCTTGCTGGCTTTTTGAGAAACGTTGAAAAGGCTTTATGGGTGATGAGAAGTGCCAATATTATGACGGCATTCTGATGATTCACGATACAACATTATCGCCAATGCCCACATGGCCCACAAAAATGGCGCAGACCGCACCACGCCCCATAAGGTCGAATCGAAAAGATTGGCGACCAACATGCCAATTTGGGCGGCGATTAAGCCCAAGGCCGCACCGCGCAAAAAATGAGGTGACGGTAGATGGCGTAGGCTGCGCACTAACAAAATAATGATGATGATGAATAGACCCAGCCACAATATCAGCCCGGGCAAGCCGAGATCGAGTGCAATTTGTAGCAACATATTGTGGGCGTGGGCGCGTTCGACCACAGTCAACCCAGTCACGCCACGTGGGCCGCGATCTACCAATTCGGGATAAACGCCCATGCCGATGCCGATGATGGGCGATTGTTGAATGAGTTCGATGGCTCGGGTCCAGTGAATGAGCCGAATTTGTAGGGTACTGGGGCCGCCTTGGGCGGTGCGGGCAAATAGGTCGGGCATGAGGTTGAAGCGCCATATGCCTAAGCCGACGATCAACACAGCCAAGATCATTAGCCAACGCACCCGTCGCCACATGAGCACGCCAAGGCTAAATAACACGGCGGCAAAGGCTATTAACCCGCCGCGTGACTGGCTGATGAATAAATTGAGCGCCAAAAGCACGAGTGTAATCACGCTCAATATAAACATGGGTGATCGCCATGACAACGTGGCTTTTTGTGAATGGATGCCCGCGCCGAGTGCGAAAATCATGACGATGAGGGTTGCTAGTGGGTTGGGGTTGACGGTGTCTGAGACGATTTTGGGAAAGTTATATAGCCATGTGGGGATGAGGGGTAACTTTGCACCCGGGAACCATTCGACCACGAAAGGCGACATTAGTGCCAGTGCCAGCCCCATCAACAAAAAGCCGTTGGTAACGCGCCGCGCCGATAATGGGCTGTTAATCAAGGCGTAGTAAAGACCGATGCCATTGAGAGTGCGCATAATTTGGGGCAGCGTCAGGTCGGGGCGTGGGCTGAGCCACGCAGTCATGACGAGTAAGGCGATTAACCCGACGATAGGGAGATCGAGCGGGGTGCGCTGGGTGAGCCGCCCGTTTGCCAGCCAACGGATAAGCCCAAACAGCAAAATGGTCGCTAGCGCCACCGGCAGCAAGCGGGCGCTGGCAATGCTAAGGGCGACGGCGGTGAGGATAACGTAAATCTCAACATGGGTAAGGCGCTGACAAATGGCTTTGATCGATTGCACCCTGCCAGTATAACGAAAAATTGAGATCAATATTGGAGCGGCGTATAGCGCGTGTGTCGTTTGGGGCGACTAATTGATATCTTATGCCATGATCAGATCTGTGTCGGGTATTTTATCTGAAGCTGGCACGGCTCAAAGCACTGCCTCAAAATCGGCCTGATCTGCTAATGCCGCCTCTGATTTTAGAAAATCAACCGTCATGAGCGAGGATATTTTCTCAGTTGCGGCAATTACTAAAAATTGATTCATTGAAACGCCTTCACTAATACACAATTTCTTAATTTGTACATGAACCGAGTGTGGGAGGCGGACTGTCATTATTCCCATAATTTTTACTCCTGAATGTATTTCAAGAACATAGATGGGCTATGAACCTGAATACCAAATTGATTTGCGCCAATAAAATCACGCGTGTTGTGTGTAATAAGATGTGAACATTGTGCTGCCACTGCTAACTCTAAAATCATATCATCTTTAGCATCAGGAGATATTTCTAACCCTTTTGTATTTTTTGTGATCTTTGTAAGAGGTTTTTGTACTCATGAAAATAATTTCATACTAACTCTAAAGGATGTTGAGTTGTGTTTTTTCGAGTGAGGGATACTACACTTTGTTTATGAAAACTGATGATAATGCCACACTTCGCGCCCGCATGACCGAAACCGGCATTGGGTATGCCGGAATTGAGGGGGCGTGGTGGTTGCCGGCCTGTGAGC
>CAZLOF010000017.1:10479-19476 GCA_964560745.1 uncultured Thermoflexus sp. | reverse complement strand
ATAATCGCAACAAAAATTACGAAACCTTAATCTAAATCAGGCATACTTCAACCCATGAATAAATGGTTGCAAGGCGTGGTGGTGGCGGGTGTGATATTTGGCTTGGGGGCTGGGGGCTGGGCGATTGCAACCGACAACCGCAAGATCGAGGCCCGCGCCAACGTGGCCGAGCTAATGTCGAACAGCGACACCAGCGGCTTTGCACGGGCCTATACCCCGCGTGACTTTAAATTTCCACAAGATCACGGCCCACACAACGAGTTTCAAACCGAGTGGTGGTATTACACCGGCAATGTGACCGATGCCAATGGACGACATTTTGGCTATCAATTCACTATCTTTCGCCGCGCCATTGCCGCCGAAGCCAATGCTAAACCTATTGCCGCCAACAGCTTTACCTCAAACCAAGTTTATTTTGCCCACTTTGCCATCACCGATTCGGGTGCGGGCAAACACAGCGCATTTGAGCGTTTTAGCCGCAGCGGTGGCAATTTGGCTGGGGCTACAGCAGCACCGTTTCATGTTTTCATCGAAGATTGGTCGATTCAAAGTAGCATGAGCACGGGCGGGGCCGAGGCGGTTGAGATCAAGGCCAAAGACAGCCGTAATGGGGGCGAATATGCCATTCAACTAAACCTAAGCGCGACCAAACCAATGGTTTTGCATGGTGAGCGCGGCCTGAGCGCCAAGAGCAATTTGCCGGGCAATGCCTCTTACTATTACTCATTCACCCGCATGGCCACCACCGGCAAAATAAGCACGCCTAGCGGCACATTTGAGGTGCGCGGCGATAGTTGGATGGACCGCGAATGGAGCACCAGCGCCCTAAGCGCCAACACCGCCGGTTGGGATTGGTTTTCGGTGCAATTGGGCGACCAACGCGAAGTGATGCTTTATTTGTTGCGGCTCAAAGATGGCAGCATCGATCCAGTTTCAAAAGGCACTTTGATCGAAGCCGACGGCAGCACCCGCAACATCAAATTGGAGGATTTCAAGGTCGATGTGCTTGATCGCTGGCGTAGCCCACATAATAATGCCGATTACCCAATGCGCTGGCGGCTGAGTATTCCCAGCGCTGGTATTTCAATCGAGTTAACGCCACGTATCAAAGACCAAGAGATGGCCGATATTTCGACGGTGTATTGGGAAGGGGCCGTCACCTTGGCTGGCACATCGAATGGCAAAACCGTAAACGGTGTGGGCTATGTCGAAATGACCGGATACCAAGCCGGACTCAATCGGCGGTTATGATACGGGTTTATGGAAAAGTCAAAATTTGTCAGTCGTGGGGGTATTTGGGTGGCATTACAAGTGGTGCTATTGCTGCTGGTCTTGCTCATTCCCATTTATACCCGTTTAATGGGCACTGAGTCGGGCTGGGGCTGGCCGCTGGGCAGCATTGCCAGCATGATTGGGGTGATGAGTTTGGTGATTGGGGTGATGTTTATTCGTCGCGCTTTTGCTGATCTTGGCGATAATTTGACCCCCTATCCCAAGCCCATTAATCGCGGCAAATTGGTGCGACACGGCGTATATGGCTTGGTGCGGCACCCCATTTACACCGCCGTCATTTTGCTGGCGCTGGGCTATGCGCTGGTGTTGAATTCGGTATTGACTGTGCTTGGGGCACTGGTGCTGTTTATTTTTTTTGATAGCAAAGCCCGCCGCGAAGAATTGTGGCTGATGGAAAAATACCCCGATTACGGCGACTATCGCAAACAAGTTAAAAAACTTTTGCCCGGCATTTATTAGGCAGAAAGGATGAAGGGTGAAGGATGAAGAATGAAAAATGAGAGATTGCGCATAAGTCATGAGTCATGAGTCTTGTAACAAGTGACTCGTGACTCATGACTTGCCCTTATCCTTTATCCTTCATCCTTCACCCTTCATCCTTTATCCTTCACCTTTCCCCCTATGGACATCATCCCCCAAGACGGCATGAAGATTGACCGCGATACGCGATTGGCGCGTGGGGTCTATTATTTGCCACACGGTATCGAAATTGTAAAAGACGGCGTAACACTCGACGGCAATGGCGCGTTAATAATTGGCGAGGGCTTTGCTGGGCGCGGTGTTGTGGTCAACCGACACAGTGGCGTAAACATACGAAATCTTCAGGTTGAGCGTTATTATCACGGCATTTGGGTCAACGCCAGCGCCAATGTGCGAATCGAACATTGCCATTTAACCCGCACCCACGAAGTGGCTGGGCCAGATGTATTTTTAGATATTTGGCTCGACCATAGCCAAGCCTATGGCGCGGGCATCATCTTCAATGGGGTCATCGATAGCAGCATCTGCGACAACGACTTGCAACACCAACAAAATGGCGTGATGTTATATGGCTGCCACAAGGTCGAAGTTGCCCGTAACAATGCCTCATTCAATAGCGGGGCCGGCATTTTGCTCTTCGAGTCGTCAGATAACGCCATTCAGTCTAATATCGCCGATTTTTGTTGTCGCATTTACAACTATCGCGGGCGTGATGGGGCGGCTTATCACAATGGGGCCGATGCTGCCGCGTTGGTCATAATGTGTAATTCGTCGCGCAACCACATCAGCCACAACCTGCTGCGCAGCGGCGGCGATGGGGTGTTTTTGGGTGGGTTTCACAAAGACCAAATTAAAACGCCGTGCAACGACAATGTATTTGAGCACAATGACGGCAGTTGGAGTCCGAATATCGCCTTCGAAGCCACCTTCTCTGAGCGTAATATTTTTCGCCATAACAAGGCCGATAATTGCAATTATGGCTTTTGGTTGGGTTACTCCAGCCATACCACCGTCGCCGATAATTCAATTGTGGGCAACCGCGTCGCGGGTGTGGCGATTGAACAAGGGCATCATAATGCCATTCGCCACAACACCTTTGCCCGCAACCGCGACGGTGTGCAATTTTGGGTGGGGGCGCGCCCGGCTTTTACCCATTTTTACCCCGATTGTGCCGAAAGTTATGAAACTGACATTGCCGACAATGAATTTACCCGCCACGACAGCGCCATTCGCATTTGGACTGAGCGCGAGGCAGCAGCACTGCACTGTCACCATTTTCGCATCACCAGCAATACCATCAGCGACAATCGCATTGCCGCCCAAATCGAGCGGGTGCGTGACAGCATTATTCAAAACAACCGCATTAAAAATAATGTTGAGTCTGGCCTCATGTTAATTGGGTGCCAAGATGTGCAAACAAGCGCCAATGAGATGTAACCGTTCAACCATTCAATGAATTAACTAACAAACGAATAAACCATGAACACAATATCAATCGAACAACTAAAAACCGAAGCCGATGCCATGCGTGAGCAATTGGTCAACACCCGCCGCGATTTTCATATGCACCCCGAATTGGCCTTTCAAGAGGTGCGCACGGCGGGCATTGTGGCCCAGCGTTTGGGCGAATTGGGCTATGAGGTGCAAACCGGTGTCGGCAAAACCGGCGTGGTCGGGCTGATTGAGGGTAACGGCAGCGCTGGCGAAACCCTGCTTTTGCGTTTCGATATGGACGCATTGCCCATTATCGAGGCTGTTGACGTTCCCTTTAAATCGCAAACCCCGGGCGTGATGCACGCTTGTGGGCACGATGCCCACACCGCCATTGGGCTTGGCGTGGCCGAGCTGTTGGCGCGGCATCGTGACCAATGGGGCGGCATTGCCAAATTTGTCTTTCAACCCGCCGAAGAAATCATCGCTGGGGCCAAGGCCATGATTCAAGATGGCGTGTTAGAAAACCCCAAACCCTCACGCGCTTTATCGATGCACGTGAGCAGCATGGAACCGGTCGGCACGGTGCAAATGACCAGCGGCCCAACGATGGCCGCGGCGCAGGCCTTTAGCATCAACGTGACCGGGCGCGGGGCGCACGGCGCATCCCCACATCAAGGGCGTGACCCAATCGCAACCGCCGCCCTCATCATCAACGCCTTGCAAACGGTGGTCTCGCGCAATGTCGAGCCACTCAAGGCTGGCGTCATCACCATCGGGGCCATTCACGGCGGCACAGTTGGCAATGTCATCCCCGATCTTGTTGAGATGAAGGGCACCATCCGCTCATTCGAGCCAGAAATCGAAGCCTTGCTCAAGAAGCGGATGCAAGCCATTATCACCGGCATTGCCGAATCGATGGAATGTAGTGCAGAACTGACTTTTGATGTCAACCCCACCCCCGCCACCGTCAATAATCCCGAATTGGCTGAGATGGTGCGTAACAATGCCAAGGCTTTGGTTGGGGCGGCCAATGTGCGAGATGATAGGCGCACAATGGGGGCCGAAGACTGCGCTTGGTTTTTGCAAGCCGCGCCCGGGGCTTATGTGTTTATTGGCGCTGGCAGCAGCGACGAAAGCAAACATGTGCCACATCACAGCCCGCGCTTTGTCATCGAAGAAGATTCATTGCCCATCGCCACCGCCTTGGTGACCAAGAGTGCGCTCGATTTGTTGAAGAAGTAAACCGAGGCCGATTTCGTATCTTCTCAATAATTTTTTGGAAAACCCAAAGACGTAATGTCAAAATTACTATATGGCCTTTGATGGCATGGGCTTGCCCATGCCATCAAAGGCCATATAGTAATTTTGACAAAAATTTATTTTAACTGCCCCTGTTTATAACAGTTACACCTAGCGGAACGAAGCAAACACATGGATAATGCCTGTCATTATGGCTCAATTAATCGATGGAGTAACAATTGCGGCGCAAATTCGCGCCGAAGTAAAAGACCAAGTAGCGGAGATGAAACGCACATTGGGCATTACGCCCGGCCTTGCCACCGTGTTGGTCGGCGAAGACCCCGCCTCAGCCACCTATGTGCGTAGCAAACACAAAGCCTGTGAAGAAGCAGGGATTGCCTCGTTTGGGCATGTATTGCCTAAAGATGCCACCCAAGAACAAGTAGCCGCCGTGCTAACCGAATTGGCCGCCAACCCCAATGTGCATGGCATTTTGATGCAATTGCCACTGCCCAAGCACCTCAACGAAGACCCGTTGTTGGCGCTTATTCCGCAACACAAACATGTCGATGGATTTCACCCCAGCAACCTCGGCTTGCTAGGGGTAAAAGGCAAGCCGCCCCCATTTGCGGCCTGCACCCCCGCCGGTTGTATCGAGTTGCTTGAACGCACCGGCGTTAGCATTGCCGGCAAACGCGCTGTGGTGTTGGGCCGCAGCACCATCGTTGGCCTGCCGGTTTCATTAATGTTGCTCACCCGCGATGCCACCGTCACCATGTGCCATAGCCGCACTGTCAACCTCGCCTCGGTGGTGCGCGAGGCCGATATCATCATCGCTGCTATTGGCAAGCCCTTGTTTGTAACCGCCGATATGGTGAAGCCCGGCGCAGTCGTGATCGATGTCGGCATTAACCGCATTGCCGACCCCAGCCGCAAGAGCGGCTCACGCTTGGTGGGTGATGTGGATTTTGACGCAGTCGCGCCTATTGCCTCAGCCATCACACCTGTGCCCGGTGGGGTTGGGCCAATGACGATTGCAATGCTGTTAAAAAACACCTTGAAAGCCGCCAAACAAAGCCTAAAATAAGCTCGTTTGGGTATCGTCGTAAACCGACAAATTTTGCTGAAGTAACAATGACCGCTTGTGTGGATTGGGTTTTACTCAATTCACACAGGCGGTCATTGTTATTCCGGCGAAATATTTTGGCTGTCGCAAAAATTGTTGAGCAAACAGACATGGGTTATGCCAAAATTGCAATTTTAACTTAATTTGGATATAAAATAGATATGCGATCATCTTAGAAACGCATATGAATATACTATCTCACAATCCATTGTCAATCACCATCGCCGCGCTTTCACTAAGTGCAACTGTTTTAGGCATTCATGCCAATCAAGTATCAGCGTCCTTGGGTGTAAATGCAACACCTCCGCCAACAACCATCGCAAACAGCGCCGATGGATTATGTGCGACCCCTTACACCGTAAAAGCGGGAGACACGCTATCCCTTGTCGCAAAACGCAGCACCGGCAATATATTTGACTATGTCAATATTGTTCGGGTCACAAATGATGTCGCCAAGTCTGATAAAACATTTTCGCCCATCAACAACATCAATATCATTAATGTTGGGCAAAAGCTTTGTCTTGCCAAGGCCAAACCAGTTCCAGCCGGTGCTATTCCAACCCAAATTACAGTGGTGATGGATGACAAACACCCGCCGCAAAGCACAGCCAATGCTGGACATAGCCCGGCGCATTGGGCTTATAGTGGCGATGAAGGCCCGGCCAAATGGGGCGACCTAAGCAGCGAATTTGCCGATTGTAAGACTGGGCAAGAGCAATCGCCCATTGACCTAAGCAAGGCCAATTTACGCGATATATCTAACATTTCATTCAACTACCAACCCAGCAAAATTAATATCTTGAACAATGGGCATACCATTCAAGTCAATTATGATGAAGGCAGCTACATTGTGGTCGATGGCAAACGTTATGATTTGCTGCAATATCATTTCCATGCACCCAGCGAGCACAGTGTGAATGGCAAATTGGCCGATGCCGAAGTGCATTTTGTGCATAAAGCTGCCGATGGCAAATTAGCAGTAGTTGGCGTGTTATTGGTGCAAGGGCCAGAAAACGCCAGCTTGAAGACGGTGTGGGATAACCTTCCTGCCACCCAAGGCCCAGCCAAGACCTTATCTGCAACCACAAATGCCAAAGAACTGATCCCGCCTAGCCAAACCACTTATCGTTACAATGGCTCATTAACCACACCACCCTGCTCTGAGGGTGTAAAGTGGCATGTCATGACACAATCGATGCAAATGTCGTCGGCGCAGCTTAAGACGTTTACCAATTTGTTCCCCGTCAGCAATCGCCCCATTCAACCGCTCTTTAGCCGCACGCTCGATTTAGATAGCACACCATAAAGTATAAACAAAATGCCAAAATAAAACCCGCTCGATGCTTGAAAGCCATCGAGCGGGTTTTATTTTGGTTAAACTGCAATCAATTTTCGTAATTGCGCCGCCGCCTGTTCAGGTGTAAGATCGCGTTGGGGCTGAGCCAACATTTCGTAACCGACGAGAAACTTTTTCACTGTGGCCGAGCGTAGTAAAGGCGGGTAAAAATGCAAATGCATCTGCCATTCGGCGTGATCTTCGCCATCATACGGAGCCTGATGCACCCCCATGCTGTAAGGAAATGACACCTCGAACAGCCGATCATAACAAGTGGTGATGCGCTTGAGGGCCTCGGCCAGCACCAATTGCTCGTCTACCGTCAATTCAACAATACGCCGAATATGGCGTTTGGGCAACAGCATCGTTTCAAAGGGCCACACCGCCCAAAACGGCACCACGCAAGCAAAATGTTCATTCTCAAACAAAATTCGCTCACCAGCTTGTTGTTCTGTTGCAAGATAATCTAATAATAAAACCGAGGATGATCGGTTTTGCGTTTCGTGCCAAGCACATTGCCCCTGCGTTTCTTTCTCAATTTCAGTGGGAATGTTGTAACTGGCCCACAATTGCCCATGTGGATGTGGGTTGCTACAACCCATCACTTCGCCTTTATTTTCAAACAACTGCACATAACGAATATCGTCACGCGCTCCCAACTCGGCACATTGCGCCATCCACACCTGCACCACCTCAGCAATTTGGGTCACACTCAGGTCGGGCATGGCTTGGTCGTGGCGCGGCGAAAAGCAAATCACGCGGCAGATGCCATTCTCTGGCTGCGCCTTGAGCAACTGTGCATTTGAATCAGCAACAGCAACTTGCGCTGCATCGGTAACTTTTAACGCGATATCTTCAATTTCAAAAATGGCCGCGAAGTCATTGTCAAACACATACACGCCCTCATAATTGGGGTTTATTGCGCCATTGGCACGCACATTGTCCGGGCACAAATAACATTGCGGGTCATAATTGGGGCGTTTGCTGCCAGTTGTTTTTTCTACACCGCCCTGCCATGGGCGTTTGGCGCGATGCGGCGACACCAATACCCATTCTTGGGTCAATGGGTTGAATCGGCGGTGCGGCAAGTTGTAATCGGTCATAATGAAACGGATAAAGGATGAAGTATGAAGTATGAAAGACAAAATTGATTCATCCTTCATACTTTATCCTTCATCCTTTCAATCAGGGTTTATAGTCATCACCCAAAATGATTAAGGCATCAAGTGGGTTTTTAGGGTCGATGGCACTGGTGACAATTGCCGCCGGTGTGCCGAGTGAATCGGCCAATTGTTTGATAAACAATGCGCGGCCATGATAATCGATGATGGTGGTTTTGGGTTGGCGTTGGGTCGCATTTTCAACCCGCACAATCGTGTAACCTTTTGTACCCAAGGTGCGTTGGGCACTTTGCCCCAAACCACTGGTTTGAGTGCCATTCTGAATCACCACTCGCCCCGGCTCTGGCGTTTTGCTTGAGGCAGCCGCATTAAGCGATGGGTTATACAACTCTTGACGAAGTTGGGCCACCCGCTCACGATTCATTAACAACACGCTAGCGCCTTGGGCTGTTGTGGTAAATGAAACCGCCGATTCATCTACCGCCACCCGCGCAATTTTGTCGGCAGGCATATCTTTTGCCAACAACGCCAATTGCACCAATTCGGTTACCGATAAATCCGTCTCGATTGAGCTTTTGAGCTTTTGCAAAATGGCTGGCGTTTGCGGCAACAAACGTAATAAGGTATCACCGCTCAAGGCTTTTTCACGAATGGCGAGAATCACTTGTTGTTGGCGTTTCATACGTGAAAAATCGCTATTACCGTGTCGGGTGCGTGCATATTTTAGCGCCAAATCGCCATTCATATGCTGCCAACCCGATTTAATGATGAGCGGGTCATAGCCATAATTCATATCGGGGAATTGTTGATCATTAATATCTTGCTCAACATAAACATCGATACCGCCCAGTAGATCAACCAATTCGATCACGACATTAAAATTAACCCGCACATAATAATCCACCTTCACCCCAAAATTATGCGCCACTGTTTGCATACTATATTTAGGGCCGCCATACAAATGCGCG
>CAZLOF010000017.1:0-10469 GCA_964560745.1 uncultured Thermoflexus sp. | reverse complement strand
CTGTGGCAGGTGCACCCCGTGGCGGGTTTGGGTATGGCACATACAAATCACGCGGGATGCTCATCATGCCGCCGGTTTTGGTGGCGGGATCAAGCGTCACCAAAATAATGGTATCCGTGCGAGCCGTTTTGGGGTCTTCTTTGGGGCGCGAGTCGATACCAAGCAACAAAATATTAATCCGATCTGTGCCCTTCCATGCCCCCAACGTCGGCAATGAAAGCGCTGGCACAGTCGCGTTCGTATTACCGCCTGCATTCGGAATAAGATTATCAATTGGGTTGCTCTGACCAGTAATGCTAGAAATAATACTGATGGCAAGCACAGCCAACGTTGGCAATACAATGCCCGCCAATAATACGACGAGGCCAACGATACCGCAGGGCAGTTTGCTGCGCTTTGGCGGCGGTGGCGTAACAGATGGGCGTGGTGTAGGGTTGATGGGTCGCATCGCTTAAGCCTTAAGTAGTAATTTATTGTACCAGTGATGTTGCATGGCTATGCGTGCGCACCTGCCTTTCGACCTGCGTCTTTTTGCCGATATTCTGACGAAGGCGACATTATTTCAACCGTTGCGGCAATCCAGCGATAACAAAATACACCACATCGGCGGCTTGGGCCAACACTTGGTTGGCGCGCCCCAAAGCATCACGATAATCGCGGCTGGCTGGGTGCTCTGGCACAAGTGACAACCCAACCTCGTTACTCACCACCACCCATTCACAGTGGCTTTGTTGATAGGTGTGTAGCAGGGCTTGAATTACCCGCACCGACTCAGCTTCGGGGTCAGGCGGCAATGCTTCGCCCATAAATAACGCCCCACTGACCAACATCGACAAGCAATCGAGCAACACAAGGCGCGGTTGATGGGCAGCGATGGCGGCGAGGAGGTCGGCAGATGCATCATCACCGACACCGACGGTTGGCCATGTCTGCGGTCGGTCGGCGCGGTGTTTCGCCACACGCCGCTGCATTTCGGCGTCATCGCCCGTCATGGGCGGGCGATAGGTCGCCACATACAGCACGGCATCGCCGCCGCGCTCATGGGCCATGCGTTGCGCCATTGCGCTTTTGCCACTACGTGCCCCGCCGAGGATGAAGGTTAGCATAATATAGATCGGGTTTCTAAAAGAAACCCGATCTATATTATCTCAGCCTAAAACAACCCAACGACCTTGCCATCGATCAAATCGACCCGCTCATAAGCGGGGTGCTTGCTTAGGCCGGGCATAGTGCGCATGTCGCCACACAACGGGTAAAGGAAGCCAGCCCCAACCGAAGCCCGCACATCACGCACCGGCAAACGCCAGCCAGTGGGCGCACCGCGCAATTTAGCATCGTGGCTCAGGCTCAAGTGCGTCTTCGCCATACACATCGGCAACTTATCAAAGCCCAATTTGGTGAATTGAGCAATACGTGCCTCGGCTTCGGGCGAATAATCAACCCCATCAGCCCCATAAATCTCACGTGCAATTGCTTCGATCTTGTCCTTAATCGGAATATCGAGCGGATACAAGAATTTGAACTCACTGGGTTGGTCACAAGCCGAAATGACGGCCTCGGCCAATTCGCGCCCACCGGCCCCGGCTTGCCCCCACACACGGCTAACAAAGGCCCCAACCGCCCCCGCTTCAACCGCGCGGCAGCGAATGAGTTCCATCTCGGCCTCAGTGTCATTGACAAAGTTATTGACCGCCACCACAACTGGCACGCCAAACTTACGAGCGTTTTGAATTTGCTTGACCATATTGGCGCAGCCCTTATCCAGCCATTCCAAATTTTCCGAAGTCAATTCAACCGGCAATTTTTTGCCCAACACAATATTAAGCCCACTGCCATGCATCTTGAGCGCTCGCACGGTTGCCACTAACACTACACAATTGGGCGTGAGGCCGCTGTAACGGCACTTAATGTTCATGAACTTCTCCATGCCCATGTCGGCCCCGAAGCCCGATTCGGTCACGACATAATCGGCCAACTTAAGCGCAATTTGATCAGCCACAATACTATTATTGCCGTGTGCAATATTGGCAAACGGGCCACAATGCACCAGCACCGGCGAATGTTCAAGCGTCTGCATCATGGTTGGCATGATCGCATCTTTGAGCAAAACCGTCATCGCGCCAGCCACTTTCAGTTGCTCAGCGGTCACCATATTGCCATCTACATCTAGCGCCACCACCATGCGACCCAAGCGAGCGCGTAGGTCTTCGATGCTGGTTGCTAAGGCCAAAA
Source organism: uncultured Thermoflexus sp. (assembly GCA_964560745.1). Classification (GTDB taxonomy): domain Bacteria; phylum Chloroflexota; class Anaerolineae; order J036; family Brachytrichaceae; genus AQU-03. The sequence continues at coordinate 8,237 of CAZLOF010000017.1, read as the reverse complement.
TAGCCATGACCTCAGAGGCAACCGTGATGTCGTAACCCGTGTCACGTGGCACACCGTCTTCTTTGCCGCCCTGCCCAATCTTGATGGCGCGCAAGCTACGATCGTTAATATCGACTACGCGCCGCACCAAAATGGCATTCGTGTCAATCTTAAAATCATTGCCATGTTGCAAATGGTTATCGACGGCTGAACACAGCAAATTATGCGCTGCGCCAATCGCGTGAATATCACCAGTCAGATGCAAGTTAAAATCTTCCATCGGCACCACTTGGGCATAACCGCCGCCTGCCGCGCCACCTTTAATACCAAAGGTTGGCCCCATGCTCGGCTGACGAATACACGTCATCACGCTTTTGCCCATCACATGCAATGCCTGCGAGAGGCCAATGGTGGTGGTGGTTTTGCCTTCGCCCAATGGGGTTGGGGTGATGGCAGTCACCACAATATATTTGCCTTGGGGTTTGTCTTTTAAGCGATCACGCACATCTAAGTGCACCTTGGCCTTGGTCTTGCCATACATTTCGAGATCATCTTCGGTCAGCCCAACGCTGGCTGCAATTTCGCGTATGGGTCTGATTTCAGCCGCTTGTGCAATGTCTAAGTCTGAGGGAACTGGATTAAGGAGTTTGATTGACATGCCTATATCATAGTTGATTTGGCATCATTCCATCTATTGGAACGCATGGAAACAGATATTTCTGTATTCTAATGCTAAAACAAGCCACCCCCTCCGCCCAATGCCCGATCATAAGTCAACCCTAGGCATGATTGCAACACATCGCAAAAACATAATAATGTTATATCGTTAAAATTATCCATTCAAAGCAAGATAGTTTTAATGTTATGTCATTACGCAACAAACCAGTATTTGTTAATCTTGTCATGTTCCACATTCTTACCCGCCCCGCCCTTTGTGGGTCACTATTGTCACTTATCTTTGCAACAATCCCCTCAAACCCTGCCTTTGCATCTGAAATGACATACCCATTTTTCGGAAATAACCCGCTCAAACCCGCCAAAATAGCAACCCCGGCCAAACCCGGCATGGTTTATCAAAGTGCTGGGGCATTATGGCAATTTATGGGCAATGGACAAGCCCAAATAATTCTTGCGCGTGATAATGTTACGCTTTCAGCCGATGGCAAACGCGCCTTCTTTAGCCAAGATGGCGATTTATGGATGGCAGATTTGAGCAACGGCAGCGAAACGAACCTAACCAATACCCCCGATCGTGACGAACAATCGCCAAAGCCATGGGCAACCAAACCCAACACCCTGATATTTAACTCGCGTTCGTTCGACAACTTCGGCCCCAGCGAAGGCGCATTAAGCATGATTAACCTCGATGGCAGCGGCTACCGTGTGCTCGACACAGGCGAATCGAGCGCATTGCCCGCACCCGCGCCCGATGGCCGCAGCATCGCCTACGATGTCGGCCTCAAACCAAAAATTTACCGCCTAGCCAGCGGCCCCGAAAATGTTGACCTGCGCCGCATGTTGCCACAATTGCCTGCCGATTACAAAGCCGCCAGCCCTGCTTGGTCGCCCAATGGACAAAAACTAGCGTGGATGGTTGGTGCAACCGTCGCTGGCAAATTTCAAACCCGCGTCGCATTGGTCGATATAACTCGCCGCACCGCCCAATTACTACACCCCTTCGAGGCCCGTGGGCGCGGAGGCTGGGTCGATGCCCCTATTTTTAGCCCAAATGGCGAATGGCTGGCGCTTAAAGTGTCAACCATCAACGGCACCGAGCTGTATGTCATTCGCACCGATGGCAAACTCGAGAAACGCTTGCTGCCTACCCAATTACCGCGCCAAAGCAACCCCACCCTAACGTGGGGCAACGACAGCCGCACACTTGTGGTCAGCTTTGCTGCCCCCGATAGCACAAAAAATTACCTCGTCACCATTGCCGATGCTAGCGCCACAATCATTGACCTGCCTACAGATGCGCGTATCATTGCTTGGTTGCAATGATTATTCCACACTGGCTCACACTTATATCGCTCATCACCCTTACTGGCGGCTGCGCCCTCATTTGGCAGATGCGCCACATGGCGCATAGCGTTCCAGCCATTCAAGCCCTGCTGCAAACCTGCGACCAACATCAACGCCATTTTTTGTTGGTCGCGTTTATGCCATTAACACTGGCAGTCTGGGGTTTGCCCAGCCGCCCCTTACTTAGCTTAATCGACCCGCGTTTGATGTGGTTGGTGTTGTTGATAATACTTGCGGCAGCGCTATGGCTGCAACGTATCGGCTGGGCAATTGGGGTGATAACGCCGATGCTGCTGTTACAAAGCGCCCTTAGCCGCAGTGCCATGTTGGTTGATTGGCTATTGCCTAGCTTTACTGATTGGCTACATCTCACACTTGCGGCAATATGGCTAGGCGGTGTTGCGCTATTGGGGCTGGTCATCATGCCTGCTGTGCTACACGACCTAGCCCATATTCCAGCCCTCACTAGTATCTTGCGACGATTTTCCCCTATCGCTACCTTTTGTGTTTTGGGGCTGGGTCTCAGCGGCATTATTCAAGCCGCCTTATTCATCAGCGATTTTAATGCGCTATTTACGACTGCCTACGGGCAAGCCTTGCTTGCCAAACTCGCGTTATTTATACTGTTAATTGGTTTTGGCGCATGGCATCAACAAGTTATGATGCCAAGATTGCGCCAAAAGTTTGCCAAGCTCGGCAACACATTACATCACTTGCGCTTAACCCTACTCGCCGAAAGCGCCACTAGCCTGTTGCTGCTATTTTTTGTCGCGCTGATGAAGTCAGTAGCTCAGTAATCAGTAGTCAGTAGTCAGATGACTCAAGATGACAATAACATTTTGCCTACTCAAAACCAATCTGACTACTGACTACTGATTACTGACTACTAAAGACACTATCTCACGGGCATTTGCATCTACCAAACCAAGATCAGTAATACGCAAGCCAGACGAAACCGGCAGAGTAAAGGTGCTAATGCGCATCAGCCAATGCGAATGCACTAACCCAAGTTGATTAAACGCAGCATAAACAGCGCGGCTCTCAGCCGCAGTTTCGGCAATGGGCTTTGCCGACAACAAACCCGCAATCGGCAAAGCCATATGAGCCAACACCTGCGCCCCATCCACCACTGCAATACCCCCATCTGAAGCAATAACAGCATTGGCCGCCAAAGCCATCTCAGCCGGGCTATGCCCAACCACACACAAGTTGTGACTATCGTGGGCCACACTGCTGGCAAATGCACCACGCCGCAGCCCCAAGCCGCGCACCACCCCAAAAGCCCGCCCGCCGTGTTGCTCGTGACGGTCAACCACGCAAATAAACGCCATGTCGTCACTCAATTGCAAAACGCCATCCTGTAGCGGCACACTTGCATAACCAAGCCGTGTTTGGGTCGATGGCCCACAATCAATGACACGAATTTCGACAGTCGCGCTATTTGTAATTTCGTTTGGCAACGAAATGGCAAAGTCGCTCGCTTGCTGCGGTGCTAAATGCACTGTTTTTGCAAACGCGCTTAAAGCCTCATTTGCCTGCGCTATCGCCGCTGGCGCGATCGCATTCGGTATCATACGACCATTTTCGGCCACAATCACCCCATCAACCAACACCAATTTGGCACAAAAATCGTCCAGACTTTCGGTCAATACAATATCGGCGGCGCACCCCGGCTTAATCAGACCACGATCCCACAACCGCATACGCCGCGCTGGGTTAAGCGTGCAAGCCCGCAACGCCCGCATTGGTGACATGCCCAAGCGAATGCATTGCCGCATCACATGATCGAGATGCCCATGATCGAGCAAATATTCGGGCGCAACATCATCCGTAATAATGCAAGTGCCGATATCAAACGGCAACGACTCAAGCGCCGCAATCACCTCGCGGGTAATATAGCGCTCTTGCAACATTATCGTCACGCCTTGCCGTGCTTTCTCAAGCAAATCGGCTGCACTGGCTTGGGTGTGGTCAGAATCGACACCCGCAGCCACAAAAGCACATAGCGCCCGCCCACGCAACATTGGGTTATGCCCCTCGATCACACCATAGCTCTGAGCGCCCGCCATATAGCCATACCCGCCGCCAGCCGCCGCCAAAATGCCAAACAAGCGGCTATCCCCCGCCATCAAACCCGTGCCATCCATTACCTCGGCCAACCCGCGCACCCGAGGGTGTTTTAACAGTGCACGCACATCCTCAGGCTCAATTGCCCCGCCCGCCGTCTCAAGCCCCAGCGCAGACGGCACACTCGAGCTGACCAAAAATTCAACCTTCAGCCGAATATTTTCAGATGCTGCCAAAAATGCGCGAATGCCTGCCGCACCCAATACATTGGCAATTTCATGTGGGTCTTCTAGCACTGTCGTTGTGCCCAATGGCAATACCGCCTCGGCAAAATGGGCCGGTGTGATCACCGTGCTTTCAATATGCAAATGCGAATCGACCAAGCCGGGCGTGGCGATCATGCCTTTACCATCAATCACTTGGCTGGCGCGGCGCGGCGGCTGCAAATTGGGCGGCTCTAGCGCCACAATTTTGCCATGGTGAATGGCAATATCGGCAGGGTAAATTTCGCCCGTCAACACATTCGCCACCCGCACATTGGTTATTAACACATCCACCATAATGCGCCCCAGTGCTGCATTAATCAAATTCATAAAAAGTGCAAAGTGCAAAGTGCAAAGTAGAAAGTGCAAAGTCCGAATTCTCCGGCTTTGCACTTTTTACTTTGCACTTTGCACTCTATCCCGTTATAAGTCGAATGGCCGCAAACGCCGCCATGACCAAAACAATATTAATAAACCATTTTTGCGGGATATATTGAAACACCAAACGCCCCAAAAACACCCCAGCAATAATAAAAGGACTCATGGCGAGATTAAACAGCAACGTTTCGCGAGTAAAAAAGGGCTGCATAAACGCGCCTAGCAACAAATAAACGGGGATTTTGCTGACATTGAGCAAAAAGAAATACCATGCCGTCGTGCCCATAAACTCATCTTTGGGCATTTTTAACCCCGACATATACACATTCATAATCGGGCCAGCAGCATTTGAAATCATCGTAGCAAAACCGGCAGCGGCCCCCGCAAAGGCGCGGGCGGGGCCGCTACTAGGCGAAAACCGCTCACCATAGCGCTGACGGGCCACGTGCAAACCCAACATAATCAGCACCAACACCCCAATCATCATGCCAATCACATCACGAGCGCTTTTGTTGGCATCAACCACAACAAAACAAACCACGCCCAAAGCCATGCCAACCAGAATCCAATTGGTTAAACCAGCCACTTTTTTTAGGTCGGCATATTTGCGATACCAAAACACCGCAAAAAGATCAGCCAAAATAAGCATCGGCAATGTAATACCAGCGGTGGCCCGTCCACCAAATACACTGGCAATGACCGTGATATTAAGAATACCAACCCCGGGCACACCGGTTTTGGCAACGCCAATCAAAACACTGGCGGCGATAGCAAGCGCCCATTGGGCAGGGGAAAGATCAGGTAAAAATGAAAACAAAGTAACCCAAGATTACCACTGATTAAGCAAAGCGTTATTTCAGGTTAAGATAAAATCAAAGGGCGTGTCAGAAATAACTGTTTCTACCATTCATGTCGCCGATGGCCGAGAATTGGGCGAAAGCCCACAGGTTTTTGTGCAAGACCCACCCAAACACGGGCTACGCACCGATGATACCCTCATCGTTTTTCTCGATTTGCCAAACGCCTCAGTCGAAGTCTGTAACGAACTTGCCCGCACCCTCAGCAAATGCTATTACCAATCGCCCGGCGGCATCACCACCGGCCTGCGTTTGGCAGTGCGGCTCGCCAGCGAAAAGCTCAATGATTTCAATCGTGGGCTAATTCAGCCCGTCACCGGCTCATTGAGTTGCGCCGTCATCAGCAACGATAGCGTGGTGATTGGGCAATGTGGCCCTGCCATCGCCTACGCTCGCGCCCCCGGCGGCTCATTCGAGCGCGTCACCCCGCCCGATGATCAACGCCCGGTAGGGGTTGGCTATGCCGAAATGTTTTTTGTCAATTTCGCGTGGCAACCCGGCGACTCCTTTGTGCTAACCGGCCCGCGATCCCTCAGCCCCGATGTCAGCGACCGCCTGATCAATGTTTGCATGGGCAAAGGGGATGCGCGTATGGTGGCGGGGTATCTGAATGCCAACATCAAAGCTGGGCGCATGACGGGTGTGTCATTTACCGTCAATGTGCGCACCAGCATTGGCGAAATTGGTGAATGGCCTGATAACTCGGCCCAAGCCACAAACATCGGCGACCACGACGATGGGCCAAGCGATGCGGTTTATGATGACGATCCGGCCAATCAACTCAACCCATCACCCGCTAAACCAACTAAACCAGCCAATAAATTACCCCAAGCACCCAAACTACCGGCTCTAAATATGGATTGGGGCAAAGTAAAGGCCACATTCGCACCAGTCGGGGCCATATTTAGCAACAAAGTGTTGCCAGCCCTAGGCCGCGCCCGCAATACCGCCGGCAATGTGGCCGGACGCGCCGCCGAAAGTGCCCAACGCGGGGCCAGCACCATTGGCCGACAAATGTTGCCGGGCGACATTGTTGCTGCCCAAAGTGAACGCCCCAAACCCAGCGCCCCCAGTGTTAGCGACAAAGAACGACGCACCCGTTTGTTGTGGATGTTGTTCGCCATTCTGTTACCCGTCATCGTCGCGTGGCTCACAACCACGCTCTATTTATCGCTTAGTGGCGAAATGGAACGCAAACAATTGCGTGATCAAACCACCGCCACAGTCGAAGCCGCCCGCGCCCCCAATGCTGCACCTGATCTCATTCAAAAAGCCATTAAATCGATCAGCGATTATCAAAGTAAAGTGCCTGAGGATCGTAGCTTTGAAGGTGAACGCCAACAATTATCCAGTCAGCTCGATAAAGCCTTACGGGTGACACGGGTCAAAACCACCTTGCTTGCTAATCTGCCCAACCCAGCAGCGATTTATCGCGTGGCAGCCACAGATCAAGGCGTTTATCTGCTTAACACGGTCAATAATAGCGCCGAGCAATACCTCCTTAATTCGGATCGTAATGGGTTAGCAAACAACAAGCCAATGGCTTTGGCCTTAAATGGCAACCCCAATTTGCCCTCTGGTGTGCGCGATGTGGCTTGGGCCACCCAGCGTAATGGGCGTTGGGGGTTAGCCGATGGTGCAATGCTATTTGGCGGCGACGGGGTTTATTTTTACAATGCCAATAACGCCCAAATTGCCCCCATCAAACTGCCCGCTACCACGGCGGTCAATAAGGCGGTAGCAGGTGAGCTATATAGCTCACAGTTTTATATCTTAGATGCCGGTGCAGGTCAACTTTGGCGTTATCAAATGGGTGCAGATAACAACCCGCGTGGCTCAGGTTATTTCATGCCGCCTTTGCCTAGTTTTCCAGATGCGGTTGATGTGGCAATTGATGGCAATGTTTATGTGTTGCGTCGCAATGCCCAAGAACCAATTTTGCGCTATAACAATGCACGCCCAACCCCATTTAAAATTAATGGCCTGCCCCAATCTTTGGTCGAGCCTGTGGCCATTACACTCAATACCAGCGAACCAAACACCGGCTTTATTTATATTGGTGATGCAAAATTGGGGTTGGTCATTCAGCTCAATAAAGATGGCGAATTTGTGCGCCAATTTAGGGCTGAAGGCGATGATTTCCAAGGGTTACAAGATATCTCGATCGACCCCGCCACCAATACCTTATATGTGGTAACGCCTACCAAACTTTTAATGCTCAAAATCGACTAGCTTTTCATGATCAAATTAATCGCCTTCGATCTCGATGGCACAGCACTCCACACCGACCGCACCATCGCCCCCAGAGTCTTAAACGCAATCGAACAGGCCAAGGCTCGCGGCATTTATGTCACTATTGCCACTGGGCGCAGTGTCAACACCACCCGCCCATTTGCAACGATGGTTGGGTTAACCGCCCCCGCCATTTGCACCCAAGGCGGCTATATTTATGATTACGACAATGAGACAACACTACATCATTTCACGTTAACCAATGACCTAACTTGCGAGCTATTGGCATTAGCCGATCAATACCCGCATTGGCATGCTGTGTTATATCACGGCGAAACCATTTATGTCTCGCAATTGGCCTATGACCGTGACTTTTATTTTCGCTGGTTAATTGAAACCCCACCCATCATTAGCGAAAATTTATGCAGCGCTTTAAGTG
>CAZLOF010000016.1:12687-19580 GCA_964560745.1 uncultured Thermoflexus sp. | reverse complement strand
CCCGGCATCTAATCCAATTGGGTCAATCATTACTTCACTAATTAGCAGATGATTAGCGGGGGTAAGCGGGGCAACATTATGTAAGCTAAGCGGCAAATAAATTGCTTGAGATTGCCAAAAATCACTCATAAACATAGCACGCAAATAATCATAAACCTCAGAAGATTCAATTAAAAGCGTCATTTCCCGGTTTCGTTTTGCACTCACTTCACTGCCATTCCATGACCCTATTTGTGCAAATTTACGCTCGCCAATGCGAATTAAAAATAATTTGTTGTGAATTCCATGCCCCGTTGGGTTTCCGCGTCCGGCACGTATATCCCAGCCCATCTGATGGGCTAGTGTATTTAAATAAAGGGTTGTGCTAATGTTGCTACGTGCCCCAGCTTGATCATAATAGCCATCTAACAACACCCGCACCGATGCGCCACGTGCTGCGGCTTCAATTATTGCGTTAAGTCTTAGGTTGGGGGTTGCCTGTGGATTACTATTGACAGCGCCCCAATAAGTTGGCTCATCAAGCTGTTGTACCAAAATTTCATCACCCGCGCCAGCTTGTTCCATTAGCTTGATAATTCCCCCATCTCGCAGGTTGCTTTCGGGTGATGTGGCCAATTCAAGGCTAACGGGTGTTGAAACTTGTAGTGCCTGTGGATAACGCACGGTATAACTAACCCCATTTGCAGGCGGCTTTAACGTAAATTGATTGCTTGGCCCACCAAATGGCGTGCAAGTGGTACACCAACGACTGATGTCACGATGATTGGGGCGAAAATCGGCTTCGAAGATATCACGGGCACGCTTTACCAATGCTGGTGCTTGGGTTATGGCAATAACGCCGCGATGCCCGACCGTGCCATCACTTTTGTCATCGGTTGGGTAGCCATTTTGACCAAAGTTTTCAGATCCCAATACCAATGTTTGGTCATCAGCAATAATGAATTTGGCGTGTAGTTCTTTATAGCGAGCATGGGCTTTAATGGCATCATCTGAATGCATAAACCAACACCCACTATTGGGGTTCGATGAGGTGCTGATGCGTTGACAAGCGTAACGGGTTTCATCGGTTAGCCCACCGCTGGGTGCGCCATCTAATAGCACACGCACTCTAACTCCCGCATCGGCTTTTATACGCAATATTTCGGCTAAATTTGCATTTTCAAAAGAATAACTTTCAATATCAATATGTTGGGTGGCGCTATTTAAAATGGGGAAAAGTGTGTCGTAGCTGGCATCGGGGGCAATCGCAACTTTCACAGCCCCCATGCCATGCTCAGGCTGTGAAAATCGCTCTAATTGCCAGCCGGGAAAGAACATTTTGCGCCCAGTGAGTTGGTTTACTGGGTCACTCAGCCAATCTTGGGCCGTATCGCTGTCGCTCAAGGGCAATTTGCGTGCCAAAATTTGACCATCGGCAGCGACAGATTGTGGGATGACATAAGGTTGTAAGGCCGGCCCCTCCCAGCCAGATTGAGGGATACCATTGCCATAAACTAGCGTGTCAACGATTACGTCATCTTGCAAAAGCCTGATTGACCCACCGCTGTTGGAAAACAGTAAATTTGTGCCACTCATCTGGTCATAACTTAAAGCTGGTGGGTCGCCAAATTGACGTTGAAAAGCTTCTGGGTCGTTTGCAATCCAAGCGTGTTGACCGGCTGGCAGAATGGCACGTGGAAATTTTAGCCGATGATTGCTTTGGTCAATTAAACTCCATGTGCTATCGAGTGTAATGTCATAGTCTGTGGTGTTCGTTATTTGTACAGCTTCATCGTTATTACTTTCATAGCCCCAATAGTGTAATGCTGAAATAACAACGATGGGTAAATTTAACTTGGTTTTGGCATTAGGCTGAAACGCAAGGCTAGGGTGAATTGTTAATGAAAACGCACAAAACACTGCTATCAGCCATCGCACTGAAAATCCATTTTGCATTTTGAGACTTTTGGCGCTTTATATTAAAGAAAAGCACACAATAGTGTGGGGGGAGGGGGACTATTGTGTGCTTTTTGTTAAACACACGAATCTTTGCAAGAATTGCGAAAGTGTTGCGTCTAACAGTTGTATATTCTACTTGAAAGTGACACTTTGTATAGGGCGAAACCCCTTAGAAACCTTAAATTTATTTGACAAATTCAAGGCTTGTAAACGCTTTGATGCATTTTTGATAATTGGATAGATTTTTAAAAATATATAAATCGACAAATAAAAAGGAATAATAAAAGATTAACGCAAATGATAAAAAAGTTTCACGTCATATATAACACTTATATGAAAACTCTTAGATATTAGAATTGGTAAAAAAGAGATATAGTCAGATTACTTTTTGTTTAATGTTCTGCGAATCAGTTTGCCCAAAGTCATATTACGTACGAAACCAATCCCTTCTTTTAGCTTGATTGGCTTAATGCCAAATACAGATTCGGTCGTGTTATTTGTAGCGATGTTATCTACCCCAATTTGCGCCAATAGACTTGGTGTAACAGGCGGTTTGGGCAGGGTTTTATCCATAATGTTTACGGCTATTTTTAATAATGGCACTGGCATCTTAACTTTGATGCGACGAATGCCCATTTCAGCCATAATGGCATCGATAATTTGCTCAAGTGTAAAGATTTCTGAGCCACAAATTTGCAATCGTTGATTAAGCGCTGCCGGTAAACTAAATGATTTGACGGCACAAGCCGCTACATCTTGTGCGGCAATTGGTTGAAACCGTGATTGTCCATCTCCCGGCACAATCATTACTGGTGGTATTCGTGCCAAGCCAGCCAAGGTATTTAAAAATTCGTCACCTGCCCCAAAAATAACCGAGGCTTCGAGAATTGTATAAGGCACACCGCTTGTCATCAAGTAATCGACCCCAATGCCTTGGCTACTGGCAAGTGGGTAAGGCCTATTTGCATCTGCGCCCAAGCCTACTACCTGAACGATATGTTTGACACCAGCCTTTTTTGCCGCGTTTACAAGGTTGATCGTGCCTTCCGCGTTCACTCGTTGCATCGTAACTGTGCCTTTATCTCGATTCACGGCGGCTAGATGAATAATTCGATCAACCCCTTCGCACGCCCGTTTTAGCGATTCTGGGTCGGTTACATCACCGATAAAAGGTTCGGCCCCTTGCTCACGAATCTTTGCACTTTGTGATTCGTTGCGAATTAGGGCACGGATTGGTTGTGTGGTGTTTTTTTTAAGTTGTGTAATGGTATAAGATGCGACGTAGCCGTTTCCACCTGTAACTAAAATCATAAATATTCTCCGGTTACTAAACTCTACGTCTTTAGTTTAGAGGTTTATGAGTTTAAGGTAAAACATGTATAATCTTTGTTTGTATAAATGAGATTTTAATAAACCCTATATGCTTTGAGATGAGCTTTTACCGATTCTTCAAGGCTTATTTCTCCACGCATGACAGGGGCGCGATAATTTTCATTCCAACGAAATAGGTGCGAGCAACCCTTCTCAAATTCGTCGAATACGAGTGGTGAAAGTGCGCCTGCTTCATCTAAATAACCACTTTCATAAAAATCACGGCGGGCGGCAACACGATCATATTCAACCCGCACAATCTTAGCCTGCCATTCACCATTGTGCCAAGTTAATTGGGCATAGCAGGCTCTAATATCGCGGTCAAAAGGCATGCCAACCGACCCGACATTTACTACACAAGTGTTATGCAATTTGCGAACAAAGGGCAAGTGTGTATGCCCCGAACAAAACAACCCCGGTAATGGCAAGCCAATTTGTGCCATTAATAAAGAGTCGGGTGCATCTACGATCATACTGTCGCGAATATGGCGCATTGATGCATGGGTGATGCGAATTTCGCTACCATCGGGAGCCGTTTGGGTTAAATGAAAAGGTAGCTTGTCCAATTCGGTTACCGTTTCGCCTAACTGAGCAAATGTCCAATGGGACATGCGGTAGATTTCAAATTCCACCCCTTTAATATCACGTTTTACGGTTAAATGTTCTAAAACATAATCTTCGTGGTTGCCGCGCAACACGTCCCATTTTTGGGATTGCTGCTTTGTTTTTACAAATTGAAAGCATGGCAATGGCATTGGCCCACGATTAACCACATCACCAGCCACAATAACTTGATCCGCCTGCCAGCGATCAATATGCTCTGCAACAGCTTCGAGCGCCCTAAAGTTGGAATGGATGTCGGCAATTACAGCAATTTTCACGTAAAACAATTGTAACGTTAATCTGAAATCGTAATACGCTCTTTTATGGCCTCGAATGTTACATCTCCAATGCCACTCACTTCTTTCAGGTCTTCAATCCGCCTAAAGGCCCCTTTTTGTTGGCGATATTGCACAATTCGGTCCGCAGTTACATTGCCAATTCGCGGCAAAGTGGCAATTGTTTCTGCATTGGCCGTATTGATGTTTATTTTTCCAATGCTAACTGTGGCGCGGGGCGTTGCAGTTAATCTTGGGGATTGGGTTGGTGTGATTGGTGTTGCCGTATTATTAGGGCGTGATGTCGCCCGCGCTTCTCGTGAAATACGAGTAGCTGGCACACTTGGGGTTTCGATAAAGATGTCATCAGGCGTGTTGCCACATGCACACAAAATTATGAGCCCTAATTGTATTAACCCGATACGCATAAATTGGGGCATTATAGATAGCTTGTGGCTGGTACAATCTGCATTAAAAATAATCATGAAAATTGTATTAATTGGCGCAAATGGGCAATTGGGGAGCGATCTGCGTGATGCGCTTTCGCAACATCAAGTTTGGTCTTCGGCCCGTGTCGTACTCAGCCCTAAACATCCATCTGAGAATACGGTGCAGATGGACGTAACAGACTTGGCCATTGTGCGCGAATGTATTCGCCGCATCAGCCCTGACATCATCATTAATACTTCAGCCTTTCATCGTGTTGATGATATTGAACGGGATGCTTCTCAAGCCTTATTGGTGAATGGGCATATAGCACATCAGATAGCACTATTAAGCCGAGATTTAAATTGTGCATTTTTGCATGTTAGCACTGATTATGTTTATGATGGCCTAAAACACGCGCCATATGTTGAAACAGACTTGCCGAATCCGTTAAGTGCCTATGGTGCTAGCAAACTTGTAGGCGAGCACTTAATTCGTGCAGCATGGCATAAACACTTTATTGTAAGAACTTGTGGTTTATATGGTTTTGCCGGGGCGAGTGGCAAAGGTGGCAATTTTGTTAATACGATGTTACGGCTGGCCCGCGAAAATAAAGCCATTAATGTTGTGGCGGATCAAACCTGCACCCCCACTTTTACCAAAGATTTGGCACAACAAATTGCCCTTTTAATTGAATCAACCCACTATGGCCTCTATCATGCTACGAATGATGGTGGTTGCTCGTGGTATGAATTTGCTGGCGAAATTTTTAGATTGGCTGGTGTTTCACCTCAATTATCACCCATTACGAGCGCCCAATTTAATGCGCCAGCGACTCGCCCACCTTATTCAGTGCTCGAAAATGCGCATCTAAAAACAATCGGTCTGGATCGAATGCGTCATTGGCGTGAGGCTTTGGCTGAATATGTGCAGCGTATTGTTTCACGTGAAACACCAACTACGAGGTAGCGGCTCGTCAGTGGAATGTTGCGATCGTTTTGTGCCAGCAAAATAAAAGGGCCACAGTTGTAATCAACTGTGGCCCTTTCTACGCGCCCAGCAGGATTTGAACCCACAACCCCTTGATCCGAAGTCAAGTGCTCTGTCCAGTTGAGCTATGGGCGCCTAAAGAAATTATAGCACGTCCATTATTGCCAAAAATCAAAAAATGAAAATTTTTGTGTCAATTGAGAGATGTGATCAATGAACGATTGCTGTATCATTTGTATATGGAATTCCAATCATTTGATGCTTATTTAACTGAAAATCGTGAACGTTTGTTAGAAGACTATAAAGATTTTTTGCGGCAACCTAGCGTTGCGGCAACCGGGCAAGGGATTGTAGATATGGCGGCATTGGTTGCTCGCCGTTTAAGTGGCCTTGGTTTTAGTGTGAAAGTAGTGCCAACAGAAGGCGACGCGCCGCCTGTGGTGTGGGCAGAACTGGGCGAAGGCGACAAGGAATTATTGATTTACAACCATTATGATGTGCAGCCTGCCGAGCCTCTTGAGTTGTGGGAATCACCGCCTTTTGATCCCACCATACGCAATGGCAAAATTTATGCGCGTGGCGCGTCTGACGATAAAGGCGAATTAGTGACACGTATTCATGCCATCGAAGCTTGGCTAAAAACCCAAGGGCCACTGCCATTCAAAATTAAATGGTTGATCGAAGGCGAAGAAGAAATTAGTAGCCCACATTTGCATGGGTGGGTTGAAAAACATATTGATTGGCTCAAAAAGCCGGATGGTCGCCCGATGGATGGTTGTATTTGGGAGTTTGGTGGTTTTGATGATAAAGGGCGTTTTACTTTAACGATGGGTGTTAAGGGGATTTGTTATCTCGAATTACACGCAAAGGCTGTTTCCCATGATTTGCATTCATCGTTAGCCGCGTTAGCACCAAATGCGGCTTGGCGTTTGACATGGGCATTAAGCACCATTAAGAATAGCGATGAACGAATTTTGATTGATGGTTATTATGACCATGTGCGACAGCCGACCGAAGATGAGCTAGATGTGTTATTTGCGATGCCATTTGAAGAGCAGGTGATGAAAGAGAAATGGCAAATTTCAGATTTTGTCACTGGTGTTACGGGTTTTGACGCAGTCAGACGTTTATATTTTCAACCGACTGCCACTATTTGTGGGCTTACCAGTGGTTGGGAAGGCATTGGGGCAAAAACCGTGTTACCCGCGAAAGCGATGGCAAAAATTGATTTTCGACTTGTGCCCAACCTGACCCCCGCAAAAAAAGTGTCGGGCGCGCGCTTACCGGTTA
>CAZLOF010000016.1:5940-12677 GCA_964560745.1 uncultured Thermoflexus sp. | reverse complement strand
AAAATTGATTTTCGTATTGTGCCCTAGCTGACCCCCTTGATTGTGGTCGATTTGTTACGTAAACATTTGGATAAACACGGGTTTAATGATATTGAAATTAAACTGTTGGGCGGATATCGGGCTGAAATTAGCGATGTAAATGCGCCAATTGTGAGTGCCTGTGCCCGCGCCAGTGAAATTGTGCACAAACAAACACCTGTAAAACAATTATTGAGCGCTGGCAGTGGGCCGATGTGGTCATTGTCATCGTTTATTGGTGGCGTGCCAGTCGTTTGCGCCGGTATCGGGCATCCTAATGCGCTTGTGCATTCTCCAAACGAGAATGCCATCATTAAGAACTATGAAGAAGGGATGCGTTATTTTGGCGTATTTATGGATGAATTTGCAAAATAAAGCGATATGAAGAAATCGGGTTTCTTTAAGAAACCCGATTTCTTCGACAAGTGACAATGTTTCACGTGAAACATTATGAAAATCGATTTTTTCGCAAAATCACCCAAATAATGAGAGGTGCGCCAATTAAAGAGGTAACCGCATTTAACGGCAAAATGATCGAAATCCCCGGAAGTTGTGTTAAAAGGTCGAAAATTAGCGCAAGTAATGCCCCTAAGATGGCCACTGCTGGAATTAATCGGCGATGGTCTGACGTATTCAGTAGTGCACGTGCGAAATGAGGAACTGCGACACCCAAGAAACCAATTGGCCCACAAAATGCAGTGATAGACCCGGCCAATAAACTTGCACTGGCGATGATCCACCAACGGGCTTTGCGCACATTAACACCCATACTGCTCGCATAATTTTCTCCCAACAAGAGCGCATTTAACGGTTTTGCGCAAAAAAATGACACAACTAGCCCTAAACAGACAGCAGACGTTAATATTGTCAGGTTATCCCATGTTACACCCCCAAAACTGCCAAGTAACCAGCCATTAAATGCCTGCACTTGCTCTGGCACACTCATGTAGATAAGCAAGCTGACTAAGGCGCTGACTGCGTAACCCATCATGAGGCCGATGATGAGCAAGGCTACCATATTTCGCAAATTGCGCGAGGCGAGCATGACCAGCATAAAAACGAACGCTGAGCCTAGGCTGGCAGCCAAAATAAGCCCGACACCCCCAAGCACGTCTAGCCTTGGTAATAGCGCTTTCCCCGCTACACCTGTCCCTAGTATCAAGATTGCTACCCCCAACGTTGCGCCTGAACTGATGCCTAGCACGTATGGGTCTGCTAAGGGATTTCGGAAAATCGTTTGCATATTTAGCCCACTAACCGCTAAACTGGCCCCTGCTAAGACCGCTGTAATTGCCTTTGGCAAACGCAATGTCAAAATAATCGTAGACCACGTGTCAATATCGGCTTCGCCGCCTAAAAAAACGCGAAATACATTATTAAGCGGAATACTCACTGGCCCGACAGACACAGACAAAAAAAACGCTGCAATAATTGCAGCGAATAAAGGCAATAACCATAAATGACGCTTTAACACAAATTAACCTAGATCTTTGTCTTTAAACCAACCCGTTGCTTCAATTTGAGCCGCAACATGATCTAACTCTGCATCCATAATTGCATCCCAATCAATAGACTGACCTTGCCAGCCAATCGATTGTAGCCAAGTTTGGCGATAAGCTGTATTTTTGAGCAAATCATGCAAATACACACCAATTACATTTGCTTGTTGCCAGCCTAAGGCATTTGATGCATCCTCATTTTCTGATTTTTTCGTTATATTTGCTGAATTATTGTTTAAACCTAATAAATGTGCTTGTGCGCGGTTGCCTGCAATCGTATGCCCATGATGAATTTCATACCCTTGAACGTTCCCCCCATTTACCCATTGCACTGTGCATTGTTGCGTGATTTTATGTGGCAATAATTCAGTTGAAACATCGAGCAAACCTAACCCCGCCATGTCCCCATCTTCTAAATTGTGTGGGTCGCGCAATTCTTGCCCCAATAATTGCATACCGCCACATATGCCCAAGATCATTTTGCCACGCCGTGCTGCTTGGGTGATCTCGGCAGCTAAACCACTGCGACGTAAATAATGCAAACTTGCGGTTGTATTTTTGCTGCCCGGAAGAATAATTGCATCGTAGTCATCTAAAGATTCTCTTTCTCGGATCGGAACCAAATTTACACCTTTTTCGTCTAATAATGGATCAAACTCATCAAAATTGCTGGCATAAGGATAAGCAATAAGTGCAATATTAATAGTTTTTCCATCTTTTTTCAATGAGGAACGGTGATGCAGCGCGTCTTCTTCAGCAAGCCGATGAGGTAACATTGGTACAATCGCAACAGTTGGTACGCCTGTTTGTTTTTCGAGCCATTCCATCGCATTCCCTAACAATTTTGGGTCTCCGCGAAATTTATTAAGCACAAAACCTTTGACCAAAACTTGCTCTTTTGGGCTAAAACACATAAAAGTGCCTAAAAGGTGTGCAAATGAGCCGCCGCGATCAATATCCGAAACCAGATAAACATCGGCCTGACATTCAAGCGCTACGCTCATGTTGACGATATCACGTTGCCGTAAATTTATTTCCGCTGGGCTACCTGCTCCCTCAATAATAACCAAGTCATATTCATGAATGAGGCTATGTAGCGCGTCACAAACGATTGGCCATAATTTGGGCATTCGCTCCATCCACACGGTTTTTGTGATTTCAGGGTCATATTTGCCATTGACAATCACTTGGCTAAAAGTATCGCTGCTTGGTTTTAGCAATACCGGGTTCATGTTTACGCGCGGTGTTACTCTTGCCGCAAGGGCTTGTAAATATTGTGCCCGCCCAATTTCGCCGCCATCCGGGGTAACGGCGGCGTTATTGCTCATATTTTGGGCTTTAAAGGGGGCAACTCGCACCCCACGATTTGAAAATAATCGACAGATACCAGCGCTTAAAAACGATTTTCCCGCATCACTGGTACAGCCCATAATCATAATTGGGCGATGTTTGCTCATGGGCGTGTTTGAGCGCAAGCTGACCATAGGCCCGCGCGGGCGCTAACGGCGGTTTGTTGGGCCGCTGTTAGTCGTTCGGTTAGTGTCGTGTTTAACGATGCTGGCTGAATACGCGCTGCACCTCTGCTCAATAACTCTTCGTTGATGAGTTTATTGTTGCTTAGGTAGACCAATCGTAATAAATTACCGGCTGAATCGGTATTTGTAGTGCTTTGCTCAAGTGTAACCGTTTGCCCAGTAACCAATTGACGGTTTAATGTTGTGGCATTTGCTGCATAGCATTGGGTGCCAGTGGGTGCGCTGATGCCTAAATAGCGTACTCGTCGCCGCGTAGTGCCGATCGTGACATCAATCGTATCGCCATTTACAACTGCTGCTACTTTGGCTGTGGTTAGTGGCCCACGAGTTGCGGTCGGCGCAATAGTTGGGGCCGCAGTCGGTGCGACCGTTGGTATTGGCGAAGGTGTTGCTGCGGGCGATGGCGTGGCAGTTGCTATCATTGTTGTTTGGGATGGCAGTGCCGTTGGCATGGGGGTTATGCTTGCATTGGCGGTGGGCGTTGATGTGGCTTTGATAAGCGTAATGGGAACCCCAGCCAAAGTTGGGGTTGGCGTACTCCCCATTATTTGATTAATAACATTGTCTAACGCCGTGTTTGGTCTGGCCGATTGTGTGCCACGTAACATTGGCAAAATAAATAATGGGCCAATAACGAGCAACGCACAAAGCGGCACGATTACAAAGGCTGCTCCTGTTGCGGCACAGCCAGCCGCCAATTTTGATGGCTGTTCTTCATTGTTGGGGTGACCGTGCTTTTGTTCTTGAATAAATGGGCGACGATTAGGCATATAAGATGCGCTTGATTATGCCAGATCACAGGGCTGTAATTGGTTAACGTTGGTAGAATAGCGCAATCGGTATGTTGATTACGACACTTGTATTTTTCTTGGCATTTGGATTGTTGTTATTATTGGGGCGGCAGGTTCACCGCGCTATGCATGGGCTTGCTTTGTTATTGACCAATAATTACCAGTCGGCTGCCTTTCTTTATGCCTTGCCCTTATTGCCCGGGGTGGCTTTACACGAAATTAGCCATGCTGTTATGGCTTTGATTTTACGGGTGCGAGTGCGTAGTTTTACATTAGTGCCGCAACGCAAGGCTGGCTCAATAACCCTTGGTTCGGTTGAGGTAAATCGCGCAGATATTGTGCGGATGACGTTTATTGGCTTGGCCCCCATGCTGGTCGGAATTATGGTGCTAACGATGATTGGTTGGTATGTGTTTGATATTGGGCGCTTGACTAAAACCATTGCATCTGGCGATTTTCGCCAAATAAGCAATCAGGTGATGTTGGCGACACAGGTTGGCGATGCCTATTTATGGTTTTATTTGATGTTTGCGGTCGCTAATGCCATGATGCCATCTAGTTCAGATACAGTGACACTTCCCCCTGTGTTATTTTTTTTAACCTGCATTTTTATTGCAGTCGTGCTTGTCGCTGGGGTTGATTGGTTGCGTTATGTGCAACCCGGGGCCGTATCTACCATGCAGTGGCTTTCAGCCGTGTTTATTTTGACCTCATTTATCAATGTGTTGGTGTTAATTCCACTGTGGTTTTTGGTGCAAATTTTTCAAAAACTGACAGGCCGGCAGATTGTGTATTAAAGCAATAATGATGACTTATGCCGACCTGCTGTGGCTTACGCTCAGCGCCCGTATCGTAACCCCCGAAAATATGGGCGTGTTAATCGTTGGCGCAGCCGCAACTGCCATACCCACGCCCATTTATGGGGCGCAGGTGCAACCTATGCAGCCTGTGCCCGTTTGCTTTGGCATCCCTTTACTTACAGAGCCATATGCTTTTATTTTGAGCAGTGTGTTTACCGAGCGTAACACCCAAATTCGATCGTTAGCAGCGTATGGCTGGATCGAAGATAACCTTATTTATGAGCCACGCGCCGAGGTCATGGGCATTACATCGATTGGCACTCAGCCGGTGACATTTGTGCGTGACCTTGATTTAGATGTGCCACCGATTGCATATATGCCATCGGCGAATGATTCATCAACCTTGGTCAGGCTATCTGGAGTTGTCATTGCTTCTTTTGAGCATACTAGCCCCCCATTGCAACTTGAAGGCACGATGGCGGCTTTGGCGGGTATTAGCAGCGCCGAGCCAGCATTTGGGGCGATATTACGGGCCGAGGTGGCGGGTGGGTTATCGTTACGGGCGGCGCTTAAGCCGCGCCGACGCAGCATCGATCCTGTGCTTGTCGCCTTAGCCGATGGTTGGTCACTTCTCGCACGCGCCACACCATGTATTCTGGTGAACCCACAACACACCGATAATATGCTTATCCAGCAATTATTGGCGGGATAGTCACAAAATATCGACTGCAAGATGCGCGTCTGGGGACGCGCACTAAGCACCGCAGATAAAGGCATTACCCAGTCAAAACCTTAACCGGCTTTACTGTTCCGCCATTATCTGGTAGCCATTGCCCAATGCCTAAAAATGCATCAGATGCATCATAGACGCAACAAAGTCTCGCTTGAGGCGAATCCTCTATGATCGAAGCGGATACGGCTTGCCCAAGCAAAAAACGTGATGTGGTAACACTGCTTAATTGCACCTTGGCAAAAGATTGGACTGCGCGATCGGCTGGCAACAATTTTGCTGGTGAAATCTGATCGATGGGTGTTGCTTCATCAACTGAAAATAGGCCAATATGCGTACGGCGCAACATCGATAAATGCCCACCACAGCCAAGTTGTTCCCCAATATCACGCGCCAATGAGCGAATATAGGTCCCCGAAGTGCACCGTACAGCCATTTGTAAATGGTCGCCTTCTAGCGTGAGTTCTAATTCGCTAACGGTTACTTGCCTTGCCTCAAGTGCTACCTGCTCACCTTTGCGGGCTAGGGCATAAGCGCGTTGCCCATTGCGTTTGATGGCCGAAAACTGAGGCGGAATTTGCGAGATAAGCCCTGAAAATTGCTGTTTAATGTGCGTTAGTTGGGCCGCACTAATGTCGGGGATAGGTCTTTGCGCAAGAATTTCGCCATCGCTATCATCGGTATTTGTGCTTATACCCAACTTAATCGTGGCAACATAACGCTTATCTTGCCCAAGCAAATATTCGCTTAGGCGCGTGGCTGGGCCAACACACAAAATGAGCAGCCCAGTTGCCAAAGGATCGAGCGTGCCGCTGTGACCAATGGCGCGGGTATTGAGCGCACGGCGTGCTCGTGCAACGACATCATGTGAAGTTAGCCCTTGCGGTTTATCGACTAAAAGAATGCCGTTCAACTTTATGCCTCGGCAATAACGCGCCGTAGTCGGGGGACCACTTGATTGACGACATCGCGCATTGGGCCGGGCAGGGTGCAGCCTGCGGCTGGGGCATGACCGCCGCCGCCAAACTCAAGTGCCACCTGCGATACGTCATATCCCGGGCGGCTGCGCATACTTACTTCAATTTTGCCTTCGGGGTTTTCGGTAAATACCGCTGCAATTTTGGCTTCGTGGGTGTTGATAAGCACTGATACGAGACCACCATCACCTCGATCATCTTTTAGGCCTAATTCTTGGCGCAATTTACGTGGGATGGTAGCGTAGGCCAAGCCATCTTCCATTTTGGTATTGCGTATCCCTTCACCCAATACGCGAATATTATCAAAAGGTTGTGTCACGACGGCTTTGTTGATAATTTCCATTAATGGCGCACCGGCTTTCATCAAAATCATCGCCGCCGCCATAC
>CAZLOF010000016.1:0-5930 GCA_964560745.1 uncultured Thermoflexus sp. | reverse complement strand
GTGCTGGTGGTACGAAATGCTTGTGTGTCGCTGACCAAGCCGGTTAATAACGGGCTTGCAATTTCGGGCGAAATAGCAATTTTTAGACGTTGTAGCAATTGCAAAATTATTTCAGCCGCAGATGCAACCTCGCCAATTACAATATTAACATTACCATAATAGCTATTGGTAATGTGATGGTCGAATACCAAAATGGGCAAATGCCCATGCAAATCGTTTTGATAAACGCTTCCCAATCGTTGTAAGTCGCTACTGTCTATCCCAACCACCAAATCAAAATCGCCATTCACTTTGGCACGAATCTCATTAAGCCCAGAAAGATAAGCAAATTTAAGTTGTGGTTTGTCTTGGCAAGCTGGCGTTACCGTTTTGCCAATGGCACGCATGGCATGGGTAAAACCCAGCAAGCTCCCAATGGCATCACCATCGGGTGAGACGTGAGTAATAGCAAGAATGCGCTTGGATTGTCTGAGCAGTTGCTCGGCTTGTTGCCAATCTTGTTCAGAGGCGCGCTTGTAACCAAAAGAAGACATCATTATGTGGGATATTTTGTTTAGTGCTAAACCGATAAATATGGTTTATGGCGCAAGAGGGTCATTTAGTTTGTCAATCAATTGCTGCATTCGTTCACCACGTTCTAGCGATTCATCGTATTTAAATTGCAATCGTGGGGTGTTTTTAGTACGCAACCGCAAGCCCAATTCGCGGCTTAACCAGCCGCCAGCGCTAATCAATCCTTGCAAAGCGCGGTTTTTGGCCGCTTCATCGCCAATAACGCTAAAGTAAACATAAGCGTAATGGGTATCTGCCGTAACTTCTACATCGGTTACAGTGATGCCTTGTACCCTCGGGTCATTAATTTGTGTTTCAATGAGAGTACACAGATGGGTTCGGACCAGGTCGCTGATGCGACGCTCATATTTTCTGCTCATTATCAAAAAGTGGGGCGATAAAACAAATTTTTATCAAAACGACAATTGCGATTTGTTTGAATTGGGTGTATTTAATTCAAACAAATCGCAATTGTCGTTTTGACATTACGTCTTTTGTGTGCCTCAATTATCTGGCTTGTTCTTCTTCTACATAGACTTCGATAATATCGCCGCCTTTATAGTTTTCAAATCCATCCACACTCAGGCCACATTCAAGTCCAAGCTTCACTTCACGCACATCTTCAGTCAAACGCTTAAGTGTTGCAATTTTGCCTGTATATTCAACCTTGTCGCCACGTATTACTTTTGCCATTGCGCCACGCTGAACAACCCCATTTCGGACTACACAACCGGCGATTACGCCCAATTTCGATATTTTGAAGGTGGTTTTTACTTCTGCGCTGCCAATCACCCGTTGCACAATCTTTGGTGGGAGTAGGCCCTTCATCGCTAATTCAACATCTTCAATGAGTTTGTAAATAACCTCATAGTGGCGAATATCGACCTTATTGTCTTCGGCTTTGCGGCGAGCCATACCATCCATGCCCACTTCAAACCCCAAAATAACGCCACCAGAAGTCATTGCCAAATCAACATCGCTTTCGGTAATATTTCCAATGCCTTGTTGAATAATATCGAGGCGAACCTCACCATTGGGTTGGTTGAGCCGATTGAGCGACTCGATAATGGGTGGCAACGAGCCTTGGTTATTGGCTTTTAGAATTAAGGTCAGTTTCTTAGATTTACCAGCCTTTGCTTGTGCGAAATATTGATCAAGTGTAACCGCACGTTGTGGCGTAGCCGACCCAGTTGAGGCTTTACTATTGGCACTACGTTGTGCCGCTACCACTTTGGCTGCACGCTCATCCAAAAATACTTCTAACACATCCCCAGCCGCTGGCACATCTGACAAACCGATGATGCTAACGGGCGTGGATGGGGTGGCTTTTTTGACACGGTGACCACGAAAATCAAACATCGCGCGCACCTTGCCAAATACTTGACCCGCGACAAAGGCATCGCCTAAATTCAATGAGCCATTTTGAATTAAAACAGTTGCGGTTGGGCCTTTGGCTTTATCAAGTTTGCTTTCAAGAATCGTGCCAACGGCAGGTGCATCTGATTTTGCGCGAATTGAATCGAGCGATTCTGCCGTTAACAAAACACCTTCAATTAGGTCTTCGATCCCAGAACGTTGTTTTGCTGATACAGGTACTACCATCGTATCGCCACCCCAATCATCTGGGGTTAAGCCAGCTTCTGCCAATTCTGCTTTTACGCGATCTGGTGCAGCATTGGGGCGGTCAATTTTATTAAGCGCCACAACAATGGGCACTTGGGCGGCGCGGGCATGAGCAATAGCTTCACGTGTTTGTGGCATCACACCGTCATCAGCGGCAACAACCAAAATAGCAATATCGGTGATGTGTGCCCCGCGTGCTCGCATGGCGGTAAAGGCCTCGTGACCTGGTGTGTCGATGAAAGTTACTTTGCGACCCAAATGTTCAACCTGATACGCCCCGATATGTTGTGTAATGCCGCCAGCTTCGCCGGATGCCACATTCGATTTACGAATTGCATCGAGCAATGATGTTTTACCATGATCGACATGACCCATCACCGTGACAATTGGTGGGCGCATATCGGTCATATTGATGCCTTCTTTGCTTAACAGGCGTTGCCGCAATGTTGATGGTTTTGCAGAAACTTTTTTGCCATCAAGATCAACTTGTGCGCTTGCTGCCCCTACTGCCGTCGCTGCAATCTCATCCATAATGCTGCTAACGACAATTTGCTTGGGCTTGGCTTCAATGTTAAATGCAGCCGCAACAATCGCCGAGCTATCATAATCAAGTTGCTGGTTGATGTTCGCCATCACGCCGTTATTCATTAATTCACGAATCACGTTGATTGGGCTAACATTCATTAACGTCGCTAGTTCTCGAACAGTAATGGATTCTGGCAGCTCTAAAACTTTTTTCTGAGGAGGCTGAACCGGTGCTTTGCCCATCGGTGGGCGCGGACCATTATTATAGGGTGGGCGTGGGCCATTACTATGTGGTGGGCGCGGGCCATTATTATTGCCTGATGATTGTCCTCCGCCGTCTGGTCGGCGAGTAAATTGCCCTTTGGGTCCTCGATTTTGGACGGGTGGTCTGTTATTCCCGTTATTGCCCCCACTCGGACGCGATTGTTGGGAATCTCCCGTCCTAACTGGATCTTTTGTCACTGTCGCCATATACACACTCCTCTTAAAATAAAAATAAAAAACGCAGGCACTGAGCCTGCGTTCGGCGACGCACTCCTAGAGGCGACTAGGGTGTCTAGTCGTCTAATAGATTTGGTTCCCTAATCTGTTAGATTCATAAATTGTCAGTTAATTGACTAGAGAAACACGTCGATGCAGGCACATCCAACCCCCAATTCTAATTCACAATTCTTTGTGATTTGATTTGAATGGCAATTATGCAAAGTATTTAAGCTAACTCTAGCCAATTAATCAGGAAATTCGTTAAAAAAGGCTAAAATAGCTTCGGCATCTTCGGGTTTTAGGGCTTGCTCAAATTGATTTTCGATGCGTTTGTGCTTAATGGCATTTAAGATAGCGGTTTTACTTTTGCTAATATAGGCCCCGCGGCTGCCATTTAATTTGCCTGTAGGGTCTACCACTATATGCCCCGTAGGTAGACACACCAAGCGAATCATCTCTCGTTTTGGGCGTTGGGTTTGGGTTCCAATACACGTGCGCATTGGCACATGTTTAGGTTTCTTCGTGCCTTTGCTCGTCATATATTACAGAATGCCAAAATCACTAACCTCCAGCAATGTAGCGCGTTAGTGATTTTGGCAAAGCTTATACTTTTATTCTTCTTCGTCTAAAATATCGAGCACACGCCCGGGTTTGCGGTTGCGTTGAATAACAGTCCGTCCCAACGCTTCATCAAACACAAGAACGCGATCTTTGGCAGGTTTTTTGCCGCCAGCTTCCTTCTTTTTTGCCGCCGCCGCCCGCCCCCGTGGTGTATCATCTTCTTCATCAACAATATCATCTTCATCTGGCTCATAATTGCCATACAAAGCGTCCAGATCATCTTCCGGCACAGATTCTGATTTTGTTTTTTGCGGGGTCGGTGTTTCTACTATTGGGGCTGGCTCAGGTGGTAATGGGCGTCCGATCACTTTATCGAGCGCGGCTTTGATTTCAGACAAAGCCTTTGAGCCAATGCCTTCGATGCTAAGCAACCCTTCGTCGCCACGCAAGCTATACTCCATGAGCTTACCCACCGAATCTACCCCACTGGCAGCGATATGTTGGGCTACTCGTGGTGATAATTCGAGTACACGTAACGGAATCGCATAAGTGTCAGCCGGTACGCCGGGAGCAACGACCACCGGCATCCGGGTAGTCGTCGCCTTGCTTACATCGGCTGCCATTGGTTTTACGACACCGCTACCAGCATGGGTAAACAATTGAACCGCATCAAGCAAACGCTTGACCATTTGAAATTCTTCGCCGCTTAATGGTGAAGGCATCAGCCGTTGGCGAACCATTAGCTCACGTAGTACGGGCATATTTTGCACCATGCCAACCCCAACATAAGCCTGTAATGCTGTGCTTTCGTTTAACAAATTTAGCGCATCGCCCATCGCCTCGGTTACGCTTTTGATATCGATACGCCAACTGGTGAGTTTTGCCGCCAGCCGAGCATTTTGACCTTCGCGCCCAATAGCGAGCGATAATTCATTATCGAGCACAATAACGGCTGCACTTTTGCTCTCAATACTGCCGGGGTACACCGACATTGGCTTGGCAGGGCTAAGTGATTTGCTAATGAATTGAACGGGATCATCGCTATACTCGATAATATCGATCTTCTCGTTATGTAACTCATTGACAATTGTTTGAATACGCGCTCCGCGTTGTCCAATACATGCGCCGACGGGATCAATATTTTGTTCTTTTGCAATGACAGCCACCTTTGAGCGTGAGCCAGCTTCACGGGCAATCGCTTTGATCTCGATAGACCCTTTTTGAATTTCGGGAATTTCAAGCTCAAGCAACCGCCTTAACATGCCCTTGTGTGTGCGTGAGAGATAAATTTGCATCCCCTTAACCCCACGTTTAACCTCAGAGACATAGGCGCGTACCCGCTGTTGTAGCTCATATCTTTCACCAGAAATCTGATCTTTTTTAGGCAAAAGCCCTTCTGCGCGTCCCAAATTGATGACCAAACCACCCCCGGCCATGCTCTGCACCACCCCGGTCACAATCTCACCTTCGCGCTCAGAGAATTGGTTATATTGAAAATCGCGCTCTGCTTCACGCAATTTTTGCACGATCATTTGTTTGGCGTTTTGGGCGGCAATTCGCCCCAGTTCTTTGGCTGTAACGTCAACCATGACTGTGTCACCAATTTGAGCATCGGGGTAATCGGTCTTGATTTCTTCTTCTAGGACCTCTGTTCGTTCATCATAAAGCGAGTCGACGACTTCTTTCTCGACGAATACGCGCATAGACCCATTGTCAATATCTACTTTGACCGCAACTTGTTGCCCATTCATAATGTTGG
The DNA here is from genome assembly GCA_964560745.1 of uncultured Thermoflexus sp. Lineage (GTDB taxonomy): Bacteria > Chloroflexota > Anaerolineae > J036 > Brachytrichaceae > AQU-03. Next base: position 427 of record CAZLOF010000016.1, on the reverse strand, counting down.
CATTTTTGCGATATGTTGTCGATAACGCACTTTCCAACACTTCAGTGACGATCTCGCGTGGCAAGCTGCGCTCTGAAACAATTTGGTTGAGTGCCAAAATGAAATCGCTTTTCATAATTTATACCTATCAAACCTGTTTTCGCTACCCGATATTCCTTGCCGTTAGAAAAACAAAAGTGGGTTGTTCGCCCACTTCATCATCACGCTACCGGATAGGTATGTATGCTAATCATACCAATAACAAAAGCCTTTGTCAATAAAAATTGATGGGATTGATTGTCCCAAAGGCCTTTTTTACAAAACTGTCAAGTTTTCGTCAGGTTAAATGATATGAAATGGGCAAAGCCTCGGCCTAAAATTGCGCTCAATTTATGGCTCAACCGGAATTCAGGGGGTTGCAATATAGCGTAAAAAGATGTAAAGTAAC
>CAZLOF010000015.1:0-19788 GCA_964560745.1 uncultured Thermoflexus sp. | reverse complement strand
GAGTTTGTGCGTATCACCCCCGCAGGCCGCCACGAAAGCGGCGCCCATGATGTTGAGCTGTGAGCTTTTGAGCCGTGAGCTATGAGCTTTGAGCCATGAGCTTTGAGTAGAAATTTAAGACCAGAGTCATTACTCATGACTTATTACTCACGGCCCATGGCTCATGGCTCACAGCTCGAAAGCTCACGGCTCAAAAAGCTCACGATTCATAAAATTCACCGCTATATAATCCCCACCCGTTATGAGCAGTTTCATGAATAGCAACCAGCTTTTCTTCACCTCAGAATCGGTGACAGAAGGGCATCCCGACAAGATGTGCGACCAAATCTCTGATGCAGTATTGGACGCATGTTTAGAACAAGACCCAATGAGCCGTGTGGCCTGCGAAACCGCCACTAAAACCGGCTTTGTGATGTGTTTTGGTGAAATTACAACGAAAGCATTTGTCAATTTCGAGGTTCTCGTCCGCCAAGTTGTGAATGATATTGGCTTCGACCATTCAGATAAGGGCTTCGATGGGCATACTTGTGGTGTTATTGTTGCCTTAGCCAGCCAATCCCCCGATATTGCAATGGGTGTCGATGCCGCCGCCGAAGTGCGTGGTGATGGCAAGGCCGATGAAGAAGCCATGATTGCCAAAGTTGGCGCTGGCGACCAAGGCATGATGTTTGGCTTTGCCTGCAACGAAACCCCAGAAATGATGCCAATGCCGATTGCTTTGGCGCATCGTTTGGCTCGCCGCCTTAGCGAAGTGCGCAAAAATGGCATGTTGCCTTGGCTACGCCCCGATGGCAAAACTCAAGTGACCGTCGAATATTCAAAAGGCAAGCCAGTGCGTATTGATACCGTTTTGATTTCGACCCAACATGCCCCAGAAGTCAGCCAAGAAGAGATCAACGAAGCGTTGACCGATGTAGTCATTTTGCCAACCTTGCCCAAAGAATTTGTTGATAATCAAATCAAAATTTACACCAACCCCACCGGGCGCTTCGTCGTCGGTGGCCCAATGGGTGATTCCGGTTTGACTGGTCGCAAGATCATTGTCGACACTTATGGCGGTATGGGCCGTCACGGTGGTGGCGCATTTAGTGGCAAAGATCCCACAAAAGTTGACCGTTCAGCCGCTTATGCTTGCCGCTGGGTTGCCAAAAACGTGGTCGCCGCTGGTTTGGCTGATCGTTGCGAAGTACAAGTGTCATATGCCATCGGCATGGCGCAACCGCTCTCAGTCAACGTCGAAACCTTCGAGACCGGCAAGGTCAGCGATGAGAAAATCAATAAGGCCATCCGCGAGGTGTTCGACCTGCGCCCGGGTGCCATTATTCGTGACCTCAAGCTGCGCCGCCCGATCTATCGCAAGACAGCCGCTTACGGGCACTTTGGCCGCAATGATATCGACGCGCCGTGGGAGAACACCGACCGCGCCGAGGCTTTGAAGAAAGCTGCGCTAAGTTAGGTAAACAAAAACGCCGATCATTTGATCGGCGTTTTTTATTTAACTGAAATAAATTTTCGCCGAACTCGCTATCATTTTGTGTTTGATAATGATAGCGAGTTCGGTCTTATTTCTTTACTTTTACCCCTTTCTTAATAGGTTTCTCAGCTATCGGCTCGGCAGGCTTGGCGGCGAGTATAGCCGGTGTCAGCGCAGCTTCCCACACTTGCTCAACCCGTTCAACCAAAACAAATTTGAGCGATTCGCGCACCTCTTGCGGCAGTTCGTCTAAATCGACTTCATTGCGTTTCGACATCACAATTATTTTCATGCCAGCGCGATGTGCCGCCAACACTTTTTCTTTGATGCCGCCGACCGGTAACACCATGCCCCGCAGGGTAATCTCGCCCGTCATTGCCACATCGGGGCGCACCTTACGCCCCGTTAGCAATGACACCAACGCTGTGCTCATGGTAATGCCCGCCGATGGCCCATCTTTGGGCTGCCCACCCGCTGGCACGTGCATGTGAATGTCGCTCGTCTCGAAGAATTTTTCATCGATGCCTAATTCTGCCGAGCGGCTGCGCACAAAAGAGAGCGCGGCTTGAGCGCTCTCTTTCATCACATCGCCCAATTGGCCGGTTAGGGTAAAGCCTTTGCCCCCACGCATTTGGGTGGCCTCGATATAAATAATATCGCCGCCGACTGGTGTCCACGTTAAGCCAATCGCCACACCGGTTTGGCGGGTGCGCTCAACCGCCTCTGAGTAAAACTTGGGTTTGCCCAACATTTCACCAACTTGGGTTGGCCCGACTGTGGCTGGCAATGTCACCTTCCCCTCAGCCACGCGCGTTACCAATTTGCGGCAAATGCTGCCAATTTCCCGCTCTAAATTACGCACCCCTGATTCGCGGGTGTAATCGCGCATCAATTTTAAGATTGCGGCTTCGGTAAAGGTTACTTCGCCCACTTGTAAGCCATTTTCTTTTAGCTGACGCGGGGTCAGGTAGCCTTGGGCAATGCTCAATTTTTCGCGCTCGGTATAGCCGCTCAATGACAAAATTTCCATACGGTCACGCAGTGGCCCCGGCACGGTTTCGAGTGTGTTGGCGGTGCAAATGAAAATAGCTTGCGACAAATCGAATGGCACATCTAAATAATGATCACGGAACTCGCGGTTTTGCTCTGGGTCTAACACCTCAAGCAATGCCGAGGCCGGATCGCCGCGAAAATCGCGCCCCAATTTATCGACTTCGTCGAGCATAAAAATGGGGTTGCGGCTTTCGACACGGCGAAGGCTTTGAATGATGCGCCCGGGCATGGAGCCGATATAGGTGCGGCGGAAGCCACGTATTTCAGATTCTTCATGCACCCCACCCATCGAGGCGCGAATAAATTTGCGCCCCATTGCGCGGGCAATGCTTGCGCCGAGCGATGTTTTGCCAACACCTGGCGGGCCAACAAAACATAAAATAACCCCTTCACGTTCGGGGCGAATGGTGTTGGGGGGTGAAATTGGGGCATTGGGTGTGGTGGGCGCTATTTCCTCTTTTTCCCCCTCTAATGCCGCATGCTCTGTCTCTTTTTGGGACTCGGCGGCGATGCGTAAATCGGCCTTGCGTTTGCGCACCGCCAAAAATTCGAGAATACGTTCTTTAAGATCATTTAAACCATAATGATCTTCGTCTAGCACCATACGGGCATGAGGGATATCAAGGTTGTCAATAGTGCTTTTTTGCCAAGGCAACGATACCATCCAATCTAAATAAGTGCGAATGACCCCATATTCGGCAGCTTGGGTCGGCAATTTTGCTAGCCGGTTAAGCTCGCGCTCGGCTTCTTTACGTGCCTCTTCATTCATCTCGCTGGTGGCAATTTTTTCGCGCAATTCAGCGATTTCGGCTTGCTCATCGGCCTCGCCCAATTCTTTTTGAATGGCTTTAATTTGTTCGCGCAGAAAATACTCTTTCTGCACTTTTTCCATTTCGCCACTGGCTTGCGATTGAAATTTGCGGCCTAGCTCTAACACGCGCAACTCTTTGTTGAGCAGTTCGAGCAACAAGATCATTTTTTCGTATAAATCATCGATGCTAAGTAGGCGTTGTGCATCGATCATTTCGAGCGGCATATAGGTTGCTACGGCATAAGTGAGTTGGCGTGGGTCTTCGATGGCTTGCACCATACCGGCCAATTCTTCGGGCATCCCGGGGCGCAATTCGGCCACCTTGCCAAAGGTTTGGGCTACGTTGCGCCGCAGCGCTTCAATTTCTAGTGCGTTTTCTGGATCGGGTTCGGGTGAAATTTCAACTTTGGCGATCAAATAGGGCTCGGTGCTGACAAATTCGACAATGCGAAAACGCTCATTGCCCTGCACAATCATGTTGACCGTGCCGTCATTGCCTTTAAATTGGCGCACGATGGTTGCCACCGTGCCCAAGTGATAGACATCATCGGGGCTTGGGTCTTCTTTATCGGTGGTTTTCATCGCCACGACCCCAATATTCGATTTATTTAAGGTTGCATCATCTACCAGCCGCGAAATACGCACTTGTTGTGAACGTAGTGGAATGGCTGACATTGGATACACCAACATCCCTCGCAAGGGCATGATGGGCAAAATGATATATTTTTGATTGCCTGATTCATCTAAATTGTTGGCAGATGAAGCGGGCGGTGAGAGGTCTTCGTTAAATGGTTCGGCCTCATCATTGTCATTAAAAGCATAATCTGAGTTTGTGTCCGAAAAACGTTCTTTATCGGCAATATTGGGCGGGGGTGGGGCAAGCTCACCTTCGGCCAAGGCTTGCGCCTGCGCCATGTGTTCTGCCAACAAGTTCGCCACGCGGGCGGCTTCTTCGTTGGCTTGATTCACTATTTCGGCAGCTTCAAGTAAGCTGAGGATGCGTTGGTGTTCCTGTTCTGACATGTGATTGCGTATTTGATCGCTAGACGTAGCCGATCACCTTAATTGATTGCGATACTAATGATACGTCATTAGAGTAACGTTTGATTTGACATTTTTCCGACGTTCATCGGAAATACTAGCCCGCTTCGTGCTTGGCCTCGCGCCATAATGCATCTAGTTGCTCACTTTTCATTTTCTTCATATCGAGTTGGCGGGTGATGACGTTACGCTCTAACATACGATAACGCCGCTCAAATTTAAGGCAAGCTTCGCGCAAAGCACTTTCGGCATCGACTCCATAGCCATCAACCAGCACACATGTCGCAAAAATTAAATCCCCCAATTCTTCAGTCCGATGTGTCTCGTTTTCAGCGCTCAAGACCTCATCCAATTCTTCGCGCACTTTGGCGGCGCGTTGGGCTACGCCAACGCTGTTGCTATCCCAATCAAAGCCCTGTTTCACCACCCGATGCACCATTTTTTGCGCCCGCGCCAACGCTGGCAGGTCGCGCACAATGCCATCGAGGGTCGATTTACGTTTGTCTTTGGCTTTGGCGGCATTTTCTTGTTGCTTAATTTTTTCCCAATTCACGCTCACTTCGCCCGCTGTGTTGGCTTGCACATCGCCAAACACATGCGGGTGGCGGCGCTTGAGTTTGGCATCTATGCTGGCGACCATATCGCTGCTGCGAAAATAATCTTCTTCGGTGGCGATTTGGGCTTGTAAAATCACATTCAGCAACAAATCACCCAATTCTTCTTTCAGGTCGTCCATATCGTCGCGATCAATCGCATCTAGCACTTCATAGGCTTCTTCACGCAAAGTAGTACGCAGGCTTTGATGGGTTTGTTCGCGGTCCCACGGGCAACCTTCGGGCGCACGCAAATGGGCGATGGTTTCTTGCAGTGCCTCAAAACTACCGATGTGTGGCAAGGCCGTCACATATAGCGAGGTGAGATGATCAAAATAATCACCATGATCCAGCGCATACAAATTCACCCGCCGCGCTGTTTTATCGCCCACAATCACCAATTCATGTTCGGGCGGGTATTGATTCATCAACGTTAATTTCACATCTGAGGCGACAGCGCGTGAGTAAATTTGGGCGATCAAGGCTGGGCGGTCGGGGTTGATCGGTGGGTGATGTTTTGCCGCCAGCTCAAGCGCATCACACAATTGCAGCCCGTTAATGGGGTCGAGCGCCAACAATTGCTGGCTGCTGGTTGAGGCTGCTAGCGCAATTGTTTCGAGCGATGGCTCGATAAAGCTGAGGCCGCTGACAATGCGAACCGCGATACCAAGCTGTTGCGCTTGCGCCAAAATGGCTGGCGCGGTCGATTCGCCCACCAATGGGTGACCCGGCACGGCATAAATCACATCGCCCTGTTGGGCCTTGGTCACAATTGTTGCGGTGATGTGGGCATAGACCGCTGCAAAATTATCAGCGCTGTCGTAAAGTGCGTCAAAGTCATGCAAAATTAAATTGGGCGGCAAGTCTTGCACGGTTGGGTGCTTGCGTGTGCGCAAATACACCGCTTGTTGTGCTTGTTGCGCTGTGGTCAATACATCCCACGCCTCACGCGTGAGCAGGTTGGCATTGCCGGGGCCGAGGCCAAGAAGGGTTAACATAACAGTTGAGGGTTGGGCGTTAAGGGTTAAGAGTTAAGAGTTGAGAGTTAAGAGTTGAGAGCGAATAGTGGTAAAGCATCACACTATACACAACTTAGCACTTAGCACTTTTTACTTTTTACTTTCTACTTTCTGCTTTCCACTTTCACCGTGCCAATTTGCACGGCGTTGTTTGCGGCGGGCTGACTGTTGAGCGTGGCAGGCAGTCGCGCATTTTGCGCGGCAGGATCATAAACACCCAATATGACGCGATACTCACCGGTGGGTAAATCGGCAGGCACGACGACTGCGTATGGGTCCCGTAACGGCTGATCAGTGGGCCAAGCCGACATCGGCATCAGTTCGCTGAGTGCGAGTTTGTCGCGCTGAAAAAACAATTTGCCGGTGGCATCGATGACATGAATGAATACTTTGTAATCGGCAGGGATAGGGCGTAGCGGCTGCCAACGCAACACCACATAAAACCAATCGCCAGCGATAGCCGAAGGGCGCACCCAAACCCCATTCAACGCCAGCGCCTCACCAAATTGGGCGGTGATGGGGGTGAATGGGATCGGGCGCAGGGGCGATTGCACCTGAAAGAGCGGCAACCGAATTTGACGATAATTTAATTCGCCGATTTGAAAGCCATTGGCCCATAACGTGCTTTCGAGTAAGCGTTGCGGGTCAACGACATCATCTTGCCACAGCATTAACCGTACCCGTTTGGCGGCTTGACTGTTGATCTCGTTCACAACGTCGGCTTCGCTGGTCAATATGCCATGTAGCCCTTTGGGCGCGGCCAAAATATTAGCGCTTTTTAACCCATAATAATGAGCGGCAAAATTATCACGTTGCATTACAACAACATCACCGGGCGCTAATGCCTCGGTAATGTGTTGCACTGCGGCACGGGTGTCATCACGGGCGATGTTTGGGTCGGTGTAATTGGCGATGACATTGGGTAGCCACATTGCCAGCAAGGCGAATGGGGCCAATAAGCTGAGGCGTGGTCGCACCGCCGCGAACAATAGACATAAGGCGGGCGCAGCATAAATAAGATAGCGTGCATGAAAAACCGATTTGTATGGATAAACCACTCGGACTGCAATCGTGGCCGACAGCAGCGGCAGTATCGCAATCGCTAACACAAATATCAATGCCCGCCAACGCCGCAGCCATGCAAATACCAATATTTGCACTGCCAATGCCAAGCCTAATAATAATTGCCATTGCGCCACTGATGGGGCACTAAACCCACCGCTGATAAACGCCCGCGCCCATTCCATCAACCGCCCATCGATGGTGTTGAGCGGAAAGACAAACCCATCGCTATAAGCAAACCCACGCGCCGCATAGATCAACCACGGGATGACGGTTGTCATGATGCCAACTACTGCAAGTGTATAGGGCAGCACATAGCGTTTTATTTGGCGGGTAGATATCGCCCAGCCCAACACAATGCACCCATGCGCGGGCAACAGAAAAATAGCGTAATAATGGCTGTGAATGGCAGCGGCCAAACACGAGGCTGATGCAACCAGCCAAGGCGTACGAGCAGGTCGGAATCCAGCCGATGGCTCGACCCAGCGCCATAAGGCGTAGGACGAGGCCATACAAAATGTGCCAACGAGCGCATACATGCGGGTTTCTTGGGCAAACCAAATCGCCATTGGGCTAACGGCCCACAATAACGCCGGTATGCTATATCCCCATCTCGGCCCCGATTTGCCACGCATGAGGCCGCGCCCAAACGCCAACAATAGTGCCACTGTGACGACATCGGCGAATACCGACAAATAGCGCATGGCAAATTCAGATTGCCCGACTAAACCCATCCAGCCATGCAATAACCCATAATAAAGCACTGGGCTGCGATCACCGGCGGTCACCTCTACCATTTCGGCCAGCGGCATCGTGGCTAAATGCCACGACCAGCCTTCATCAAACCATAAACTTTGGCTGCCAAGCCGAAATACACGCAAAATAAAAGCCAATAAAATTAAAAATTTAGCATTAAAAATGAAGAATTGTTCCCCCATTTTTAATTTGCCATTTTTAATTTGCCATTTCTTAGTCAAAAGCCACCCCACGTTCTTTAAGGCTGACATAACGATTGTGTGCAATGATAATGTGATCGAGCACTTCGATTTCGAGCAATTTACCGGCTTCGACGAGCAAACGGGTCACTTTAATGTCTTCGGCGCTGGGGGTGGGGTCGCCCGATGGGTGATTGTGGGCAAAAACAATCGTGGCCGCATTAGATCGAATGGCCTCTTTAAAGACCTCGCCAGTGCGAATGCTGGCGCTATTTAAGCTGCCGCGATAGATCATGGGGACACCAATAACGCCATTGCGGGTATCGAGTAACATGGTGCGCACTTCTTCTTGCTCAAGCATACTCATTTCCAGCATCAACATTTGGGCGGCATCGCTTGGGGTTTTAATGATATTACGCTCGTTGCGGGTGCTCATGGCCAACCGTTTGCCCAATTCAAGTGCGGTTTTAATTTCAATCGCTTTTACCGGCCCAATGCCATGCACCCGCTGTAAATCGCGCAAATCAGCGCGGGCTAAGCCAGCCAAACCACCAAACTCTCTGAGTACAGCATCGGCCAAATGCAACACGCCTAGCCCAGTAGGGCCAGTGCGCAAAATAATGGCTAGCAATTCGCGTTGCGACATACCCGATGCGCCAATCTCCATAAATCGCTCACGAGGGCGTTCACCCTCCGGTATATCACTGATCAATAAACGATACTCCGTACGCCTGATCAGATTCTCGTTGTCTTCACCCATTCGCACAGTATAATCATATGAGGGGCTTTTTGAGAAAAGATCGAAGCGAAGATTTCTTCGTTCAAGTCATTTAAGGTCAATTATCTTAATTTTTGATCTTTCTGTTGGTTAAGCCCATTTGTTTTCATTTTCAAATGCTCGAAAATATTAGTAACGTGATCATCATTGCCACCTCAGTGATTGGGGCAATTACTGCGGCATTGGTTGCGGGGTTGGCAATTTGGACGTTCCGCGACATTCGCGCCCGCTCACGCGACATTTTGGTGCAAATTTTAGCAACCGTGTTGGTTGCTGTCATTCCGTTGGTTGGCATTCTGATTTATTTATTGTTACGCCCACGTGAGACATTAAACGAAGCCTATGTGCGTGCGCTTGAAGAAGAAGCGCTATTGTCTTCGATCGAAGATCAAGAATTTTGCCCCAGTTGTGGCCGTCGGGTGGGCGAAGATATGATTTTTTGCCCAGCGTGCCATACCAAATTGCGCAACACCTGTGGCACTTGCCGCCATACTGTGCATTTGTCGTGGGATTTGTGCCCGTATTGTGGGGTGGAATTGCAACCTGAAATGCCCCAAGTGCGTAAACCCAATGCCCGCCAAGTGGGGCCAGCCACAACCCAAACGGCGCGACAGGTATCGGAAAAACGTACCCCAGCCCTGTCTGAACCCGTTGCCAGCGAGGTCGATACGACCGCTGCGAATGGCGCAACCCAACCCGCTGGGATTGGAACGTTACTTGATCGGATTGGGGGCGCGGTTGAAGGGGCTTTAAATCGCCAAAATGGCACATCGGGTTCAAATAAACCGCATTAGCACTAAAAAGTTGCGGTATAATTCATACCCGTAAGCCGACGTGGCGGAACTGGCAGACGCGCACGACTCAAAATCGTGTTCCCTCGGGAATGTGGGTTCGATTCCCACCATCGGCACTTAATAAAACAGGGCGTAACTAAATTTTAGTTACGCCCTGTTTGTTTTTCATTTTTATACCTAGAAAGGGTAAAAGGCGGGAATGCCGATTTCACTATGCCCTGCCAAACTACGCTTGGCAGGGCATAACGAAATCGGCGAACCCCTTTTTTATCGCTTATAAAAAAACGCTATGACAGAACAACCCACAGCCTTTCAGTGGCAAGACCTGCGCCAACGCGCTGAGGTATTGCGCAGCCAAAACACCGCCAGTTATCGTGATTGTCTTACCCTCGACCGCCAAATCGGCAAATGGCGCAAACAAGCCACCGGCCAAAACTTAAACCCTGACCTGAGCAAGGTCGGAGGATCTAAAATTGCCATGGTTGGCAGCAGCACGCTCGATTTTTTTGCACCAGTGTTGCGGGTGATGGCGTGTGCGACTAATATTGAGGCGACGATATGGACGGGCGGCTATGGTCAATATCGTCAAGACTTGCTGCAACCCAACCCAGCTTTAGATGAATTTAAGCCCAATGTGGTCAACATTGCCTGTGAGTGGCGGGAGCTTCATTTATCTGACGAATCGGCGAATAATTCGGAATTTGTGGCGCAGGTGGTGGCTGAATATAGTGCTTTGTGGCAGGCGGCACGCCAGCGTTGGGGGGCGTTTGTCATTCAACACAATTTTGAGCAGCCGTTATATGAGCCATATGGCTATTTAAGTGCAGCGCGGCCCAATGGGCGGGTCAATCTCATTCAACAGATCAACCTGGCATTGTGGCAGGCCGCCCAAATGGAGGCGGGGGTGGCGATTTTGGATGTGAACCAAATTGCAGCCGAATATGGCAAAGCCAAATGGCATGACCCGGTGTTGTGGCATAACGCCAAACAAACCCCCATTCACGATGCATTGCCATTGCTGGCGAAGCACCAAATAAGTTTGGTGAGTGCGGCGTTGGGGCTGACGCGCAAATGTTTGGTGCTCGACCTCGACGACACCTTGTGGGGCGGGGTGATTGGCGAAGATGGGCTAGGCGGCATTAAATTAGGTGGCGACGCGGCGGGTGAAGCGTTTGTGGCGTTTCAACATTATGTCAAAGCGCTTAAACAGCGCGGCATTATTTTGGCGGTGTGTTCAAAAAATAATGAGGCCGATGCCAAATTGCCATTTTTGCAGCACCGCGAGATGGTGCTGAAGTTGGATGACATTGCGATATTTGTAGCAAATTGGCAACCCAAAGATGAAAATGTGCGGCATATTGCGGCTACGCTGAATATTGGCCTCGATAGCCTTGTGTTTGCCGACAATAACCCAGTTGAGCGCAATTGGGTGCGCCAGCAATTGCCCGAAGTGGCGGTTCCAGAATTGCCAGATGACCCGGCGGGTTATATTGCGGCTTTACATAATGGGTTATATTTTGAGGCGCTGACGCTGACAAATGAAGACCGTTTGCGGGCTGATGCATACCGAGACAATGCGCGGCGGAGCGCTTCGTTGGCAAATGCTGGCGATCTTGAGGCTTATTTGGCTAGCCTTGAGATGCAGGCTGAATTGCGTAATGTGGATGCGCTCGATTTGGCGCGGGTGACGCAATTGATCAACAAGACCAACCAATTTAACCTGACCACACGACGCGCCACCGAGGCCCAAGTGCAGGCATGGATGCGCGATCCCGATGTTTATACCCAAACCATTCGCCTGCGTGACAAATTTGGCGATAACGGCCTGATTAGTGTGATCGTGGCGATGCAAGCTGCTGGGCAAATGCGTATAGACACATGGCTGATGAGTTGCCGTGTGTTGGGTCGGCGGGTCGAAGAGACTGCCATTGCTGTATTGCAACGTCATGCGCTTGACCGCGTTTGTCATGTCATTATCGGCGAATATATTCCGACGACCAAAAATGCGATGGTGGCAGAGGTGTATGAGCGCATGGGGTTTACATTAACCGAAACCCGCCCCGATGGCTCGAAGCTTTACACGCTCGATACGTTGCCTTTGCGTGCGTTGCCGATCGGATTGGAGATCATTGATCAAAGCGGCACAGGGTTGCCGATGGTGATGTGATTTGTTGCTTCGCTATAATCCCTAAAATTCATGCTAAACCTGCCAACATTTACCCCTTTCGAACTTGAATATTATCAATCGCAATTTGAGCATAAGGTCGAATATAACCTTGCCGACAGCAGCGTGAAATGCGTGAGCACCCGTGAATGGCTGAACGAAGACGAAATTGAGGCGTTGCTCGACACTGGTTTGTTTTACCCCGAAGTAAACGGCACACGCCAACTGCGTGAGCGGATTGCGGCCCTTTACCCTAATGCCCAGCCCGACCAAATATTGGTGACGGTGGGGGCATCGCAAGCCAATAGTTTGGTGTGCAGCACCTTGCTAGCGGCTGGTGATGAGGTGATTGTAATGACGCCCGGGTATCGCCAAGTGTGGGGTTTAGCCCACAATGCTGGCTGTGTGGTCAAAGAATTGCCCTTGCGCCAAGATCGCGGGTGGCGGGTTGACCTTGCGGCGCTCGATGCGCTCATTAGCAGCCAGACCAAATTGGTGGCGATTGTTAACCCCAATAACCCGACCGGCAGTGTATTGACCGAAGAGGAAATGCGGCGCATTGTGGCGGCGTGTGCCAAAGTGGGGGCGTGGTTGCATGTCGATGAGGTTTATACTGGCACAGAACGCCCTAATCGCGCCGAAACCCCGACTTTTTGGGGGCGCTATGACAAGCTGATTTGCACCAATAGTGTATCGAAGGCCTATGGCCTGAGTGGCTTGCGCATTGGATGGGCGATTTCGAGCGAGGCCATGATCGACGAGATGTGGCGACGACATGAATATGGGGTGATTGCCGCCGCCGCGCTCAGCATGACGTTGGCTGCCATTGCCTTGCAGCCTGAAAAGCGCCGCAGACTGATCGCCCGCCAAAAACACATTGCCCACACTGGCCGCCAGGTGTTTGAAAAATGGTTGACTGAGCAAAATGGTATTTTTGAGGTGCAGCCTTCTGATGCCACTTGTATCGCTTTTGTGCGTTATCACCTGCCCATTCGCTCGTTTGATTTGGCCGAGCGTATTCGCAAAGAGGCTTCGGTTTTGGTGGCCCCGGGCAGCGCATTGGGGGCCGAATATCATTTGCGCATTACGTTGGGGTATGAGCCAGAAAAGATTCGGGCCTCGCTTGAGCGAATTGGGGCTGTGGCGGCAAATCTTTAGAATGAACCATATACATTTTGCCCCTAATTGCACGTATACTTTGTGGAGTCATGAGCAAACCTGCCGCCGAAATTAGCCAAGAAGAAATTATTGCCGCCGAAAACAAAAAATCGGTTTTTGAACGTCGCTGGGAATGGAATCGTGAGCATAAATTGAGGCCATTGCTGCGCAAATTATTGACCCCGCCTTTGCGTGGATTGGTCAAAATTAATATTACTGGGCTTGAGCTTGTGCCGCCTAGTGGCCCCTTGTTGGTGATGATTAACCATATTCATGCTTTCGATCCCGCTTTGCCGATGTGCATGATTGATCGTGATATAACGCCGCTGCCCAAAGTTGAGTTGTTTGAAAGTCTGTGGACGCGCTGGCTAAGTGTGGGGTATGGTGCGATTCCGGTGCATCGTGGGGCGGTTGACAAACAAGCCATTCGCTCATCGTGCGAGGTGTTGGAGGGTGGCGGGGCGATTATTATTTCGCCCGAAGGCACCCGTAGCCCGACAGGGGCACTGATACGTGCGCATAATGGCATGGCCTTTATTGTGGCGCGTGCCAAAGTGCCGGTGATGATTTTGCCTGTGGCCTTGCTTGACAGCGACAAATTAGATTTTTCACAGTGGCTGCGTTTGCGCCGCCCCGAAGTGAATATTCGAATTGGCGAGCCATTTAAGCTCGATTTTGGCCCCGGCCCCCGCCCGGATTTGGACCGTGCAACTGAAGATGCGATGTATCGACTAGCAGCGTTATTGCCGGTTGAAATGCGCGGGGCGTATGCGTGAATAGAGAGCCAAGATTTGAGACTTTTAGTCTTGGGTCTTGACTCTTGACTTTTGATTCTTTGTTCTTATGAAAGGTCTGATTAAATCTATCGAACCCGCTAGTGCCGCAGAAAAGGCCGGTTTGTTACCCTTGGATGCCGTCACTGCGATTAATGGGCGGGGACTGCGCGATGTTATCGACGCTCAGTTTTATAGCGCCGAAACTGATTTGACGTTTGCGATAGAGCGGGCTGGTCAATCGATGGCGTTGCATACGCGGCGTGAATTTGGGCAAGCACTGGGGATCGAATTTGAACATCCGACCTTTGATATTGACATTCGGCGCTGCAATAATCTGTGCCCCTTTTGTTTTGTATTGCAAAATGCGCCCAAAATGCGGCGCACGTTGTATATCAAAGACGACGATTATCGATATTCGTTTTTGTTTGGACATTATGTGACCCTAACAAACTTGAACGAAGAAGATTGGGCGCGGCTGGCCGAGCAGCGACTTAGCCCGTTGTATGTGTCGGTGCATTGCACCGATGTTGAAGTGCGGCGCAAATGTTTGCGGAATGCCAATGCCCCTGATGTATTACAGCAATTGCGCTGGTTGGCTGATCATGGGATTGAAACGCATACTCAATTGGTGATTACGCCGGGGTTGAATGATGGCGCGTGGGTTGAACGCAGTGTGCGTGAATTGGCGGCTTTGCACCCATATGTGTTGACGGCGACAGTCGTGCCGGTGGGTTTGTCGAAACATCATAAATATGGGCATCGCCCCCACAACGCAGCCGAATGTGTCGCCATGCTTGACCAAGTGCAAACTTGGCAGGCTGAATTTCAGCGCACATTGGGCACGCGCTTTGTGTGGGCCACCGACGAATGGTATTTGGTCGGCAAGCGCCCATTACCCAGCAAAAGCCATTATGAAAAACACAGGCTATTTGAAAATGGGTTGGGCATGGTGCGGGCATTTTTGGATGAATGGCGCAAGGTAAAAAATTTAGAATTGAAAATGAAAAATGAAGAATTGGGGGCGAGCAATTCTCAGTTTTTAGCAAAAAATGCTCGATTTCAAGCCGCTACGCTTATTACCGCGCCATTATTTGCACCGGTATTGCAAAAAACAGCCAAAGAATTTAGCAAATTAACGGGTATTCCATTGCGCGTAATCACCGTCATCAATCAACGCCTTGGTGAAAGCATGACTGTTGCGGGTTTGATGATGGGGCAGGATGTGATTGATCAATGGAAAAGCGAAGATGAAAAACTAAAATTGGAAAACCCTGAACAGTTTTTAATCTTTAATTCGTTGTCTTCCATTGTTGTCATGCCGCGCATTATGTTTGATCACCCAGATGGTATCGCTCTCGATGATATTACGCCGATGCAGGTGGCCCAAGCCTTGGGACAACAAGTGGCTTTGGCGGATTGGATGGGTGATGTGGTGGATGCCTTATGCGGAAGGAATAAGCTTATATTTAACCCAACCGCCCCAGACCTAAGTGTGCCGGTGGTTCGTGAGGGCGGCTGGGCGGTGGAAAAATATTTGTAGCAACTTCTATGCAATTTCTCTAAGTAATCTGCGTCCATCTTTGCATCGCTTTCATCCGTCTATCATCTTTTGTCTGCAAAATAGGACTTTCGTCGTAGACATTTCGACGACTGACGAAAAGACAGACGCCACGTAACATTCACATTTCACTCATCATCGTCATCACAATATTGCTCTCAAAAAATGTGGCGTCTGCAATATTGCAAAGATGACCAGATATAAATACTTAATTTGCATCACCGCTTCATTATTGCCACTCTGTGCTTGTGCGCCCGCCCCATTAGAAAGCCATGCTGTTATGTTGTCTACGCCTGTTTTGGCACAGATAAACACACCACAGGCTACGCGGTTTGTTACCCCTACGCCGGTTATACCGGGAATGGTAAATGTGCCAGCACCAGCCCAACCGGCTGTAACCGTTGCGATTACGCTTAATACTACGCAGTCATCGCCTAAATCGTCTGAGTTGCAGGCTCCAGCCCGCACCGCAACGGTGACTAAAGCCGAAGCAACCCGAACCTCTCAAGCCTCGCTGCGGGCGACGCCAACATTGCGCCCAACAGCTACCAAAACACCCAGTCCGCCTACATCTTCACAGCCGAACAATCAGGCTAACCTGCCCGAATTTGCTGCGCTTGAGCGCCGCATGTTGGAATTGGTGAACAATGATCGGCGAATTGCCGGATTGCAGCCGGTGCAATGGGATGACTTTGCCGCGAATGTAGCGCGGTTGCATGCCCAAGAGATGGCAAATTTGGGTTATTTTAGCCATTGGGATATCAATGGTTTTGGCCCTGATACGCGATATGGATTGGCTGACGGCAATGATGCCTCGATGGAAAACATTTATATGTTTTGGTGGCGCTTTAGCGATGGTCGCCCCGCCCTTATTACCGATTGGGACAAAGTGATTCGGGATGCCCAAAAAGCATTAATGGAAAGCGCTGGGCATCGGGCCAATATTCTGATGCCTGAACATACGCATGTGGGTATTGGCGTGGTTTATAACGCCAACACTGGTGATGTGCGTATCGACCAAATATTTACAAATCGTTATACCCAGCTTAGTGCGTTGCCTCGGGTGGCGCGGGTGGGGCAAGAGCTTGAGGTGGCTGGTTTGCTGATCAATGGTGCGAGCAACCCGCTTATTAATGTGGCTTGGGAGCCATATCCAGCGCCATTGACGGTGGCGCAACTTGCGAGTAAAGCCCATTCATTTTCGCCCACCAATATTGTCAGCCAAGCCATTGCCCCTAAAGTAAATGGCAGCCAATTTACAGGCAAAGTAAAGCTTGATAGCGCTGGGCGTGCTGGCATTTATCACATTCGCATTTTTGCCACTGTTGGGGGGCGGCAAGTGTTGGTTGCCGACGCAGCCGTGCAGGGGCAAAACTGAGAAATTTAGAATTGAAAATGTAAAATTGATGGGGGTCTCAACTTTACATTTTACATTTTCAATTCTAAATTTTAAATTTTCACCTCGTCGCTGCGTTTGTGATATTTGGCGGTGGGTGGGGCGGCATAGACACCACTGGCTTCGGTGTTTTTGCTGATCCACGCTTGTGCGCCGATTACACATTCGTCGGCAACGACAATGCCATCACGCACGGTGGCGTTCATGCCAAAAAAGCAACGCTGCCCTACTTTGGCATTGCCGCCAATCACGACATGTGATGAAATGAAGCAGTGGTCACCAATGCTGACATCGTGCCCAATCAAATTGCCACTCCACACCCATACATTGTTGCCCAAACAGGCGTGGGCTTGCAAAACGCTCATTTCACCCACAAAACTATTTTCGCCGATGGTGCTGCCCGGGAAAACCGAGGCACGTGAGCAGACATAACTAACCAAGGTATAACCCTTGGCTTTGGCGGCCTCATATTTGGCTTGACGGGTGCGGCAAATATTTTGGTAGCCCAATGCCACAAACATTCCAACCTCACTCGGCGCAAAATGTTGCTCGATCTCTTCGAAGGCAATGACGGGTAGCCCACGCATGATTGGTTCTTTGATATAGGCGCGGTCAACTGTAAATGCCATCACCTCGTAATCTGAATCGTGGGTGAAATAGGTGCAGGCGGCGCGGGCAATTTCGCTGCCACCAAAGATGACAATGGGCTTTTTCATTATTTCGTTAATTTGCAAATTGAACCTTGTTGGCGTTGGTTAAAAGATAGTTTACAGCATGTGGCCCTTCATTTAACAATAAATCTAACACACTCACAAAATGATCAAATGGCGGGTGTAATTGGCGGTATTCGGCGTAACCGTCGTAATGCGCAAATTTAACTTCGATCCCAGCCTGCTGCCAAATGGTTAAATCCATGTAATCGCGGGCGGCAGGGCCAGACAGATAAACATTGGCGCCCGCTTGCTGGCACAAACTAATTAAGCGCTCGTTTTTGCCTTCGACAATGGTGTAATCGCTTGACCAACGAATTTGGGTGCGAATGTTTAATTGCTCGCAAATGGCGCAAATGAAGCGATGATTGATGTGGCTGAGTGAATGGGTTTCGCAGCCCCCATAGAGCGTTTCGAGCCAAGTTTTGTAATGGGCAAAGTAGGGTGCGCGGGCGTAATTATGGCGAATGGCTTCTAAATGGCTGCGTTTCCAATTTAAGTCACTTGCGACGGTTTCATTGATTTTTTGCGAATATTTGCCTTTGACTTCGACCGGAATGGTGAGCCATTGTGGCCCTTGGGCTGTTTTAATTTTGTTGCGGTTGCGCCAATCACGCCGCGTATATTGCACATCGTCAAACAAAATAAACTCATCGACGGCGTTGATGAGGTCAAAATAACCTTTCCAAGGGATGTAGTTGGATTGCACAATGGCGACTCTTTTCATGATGTCATTTATTATTGCAACGGTGGTACTCGTTGATATAACATGAAATACCCTTTGCGCCCGACTAATTTCCAGCCACGGGTTTCGGGATTTGGTTCAATCCAAATTGTAGACCAATCACAATACCAATTGATCTTTTCGGCATCTAAATAGGCCCAAATGCGCCCGCGATAATTAAGTGCTTCTTGGTTTACTTTGCCGTCTAAATTTAAAACATGATCGCGAAAATAGCCCAGTGTGCCCGACTGCCCAGCGCTCACCATTTGGTCGGGTGGCACATTGGCTTGAATAAGCACATATTGATCGGTGTAATTTTTGTTGCTCGATTCGCCCAACTGGGTGCAGTATCGATATACACTGAGCATGGCAATGAGTGACAGCGCGGCATAAATTGGCAACAGCAATAAGATTATGCGCGGCAAGCTTGCCAAGGTGATGCCGGTGATGACTACTGCAATGAGCATGAAAGGCGATAAATAGCGCATGTAGAAATAATAGGCAAACGAAGTCGCCACATAATAGGCCGCCAATGTCACCATAAATAGCAACATCACAATGGCGATGTGGTGGTTATTACCATTTTCTGCGTTATTTTTCGGGCGATAAGTTTTTATAAACAAAGCAATAATGATGAGCACAATGACTGTTTGTAAAACGGTTTTGGGCGTACCATCAATGCCGCTCCAATGCACATAAGGCACTGCATTTTGTAATAATGCCTCAAACATGGGTTTGAGGCGGTCGGGTGAGAATGGCTGGCTTTGGGCGCTGCCGCTGGTGGGCATAAGTGAGCCAAACCCAATTAAATTAAATAACCACCAAGGCGATGACACCCCCCCTGCAATGATCGAAAATCGGGCGGCGCGGCTAAGGCGTTGGCGCAATGTTTCATCTTTGCGCAATAATTCACACCCAGCCAACAGCACCACCAAAAATACAGCGTCGATGCGTGCCAGCACCATCAGCCCCAACGCTATGCCCAACAGGTTTAACCGCCAACCATCACGCCAATTGCGTTGATACAAATACCATACCAAGGCTTCAAAAAACATCACCAGCCCAGTTTCGAGTGCATTGTAACTGTTGATGATGACATGACGGCTGGCGAGCCATAGCAAGGTGACGCTGCCGAATGCAATTTGTTGGGTGATAGGTTTTTCGTGGCGCAAATAGGCGCTGGTGATGCGGCCTAGCAACAAGGCTGTGCCAATGTGTGACAGCCAATGTATAAATAACACACCGCGTAAACTAGTGTAGCGGTCTCCATTCACCAGCCAATAAATGGGAACCATAATGGCGGCAAATAGCGGCTGAAAACCATTTGTAAGATGTTGCCCGTCGATGGTGATGCCTTGCCCTAGGGCAACATAACGCGAAACTGCTAACATGTAAAAGCCATCTTCGCTTAAAGGGGTTTCAAATATGATGGATAACGGGCGAAAAACCAAGGCAAGTAAGGCCGCAGCAACAAGAATGGATAATCCAACAAGGATTTTTGCGATATTGCCAGAAAAAGACGGGCGAATTGCAGACATAAAACGGCGCAAGTATACTCGGCGAGATGGAATAATTACGAATTACGAATTACAAATTACAAATGATGAATTTTTAATAGCTGTGTAACCGCAAATTAGCGAAGGTAATTCGTAATTTGTAATTTGTAATTTGTAATTAAAAAGCAGTATGGGTGCATTTTTTTCTAGGGGCATAACAACTTCCACAAAGCATCAAATCGAGAA
>CAZLOF010000014.1:9563-20350 GCA_964560745.1 uncultured Thermoflexus sp. | reverse complement strand
ACCACCCCTACAATTACAATCATGATGATGTGTTTATTTTTTGTTTGAATAATACCGTTAAGGCCTTTCTTCGGTTGCACTTTGACATCCCAAATAAGGTTCAAGTCGGTTTGTAGCTCAATTAGCACCCCAGAAGCGCCAGCAATGAGGGCAACCCCGCCCAACAAAGCCGAAACCAAACTGGTGGTGGGTGAGTCCATCTTGGCAACCAAACCTTGGATAAAGACTGCACTTTCGTGCCCAACTGTGCCCTCGATCTCGCCCATCAGTTGTCCTTGGGCGGCATCGCGCCCTAAAAACAACCCAACGATTGAAATACCAATGACGAGCAACGGAGCCATTGAGAAAATGGCGTAATAAGCCAATGCCGCAGCCATACGCGGTACGCCATCGCCACTAAATTCGGCGAATAGTTTCTTAATAAAGTCGATAAATTTCATGACGCGAATAAATCGCTGAGATTATAGTCTCACGAACAATAACCCTATAATCCCCCCATGTCATTCACCCTAAAAACCGTCACCCTAAACGACCAAGCCATCGGCTGTATCGAATACAATGGCGATAGCTACGCCCTTGCCGACCTCGCCCGCCACAATCATTGGCCCGACCTGCCCACCACCGTCATCGGCCTATTTGCTGATTGGGCTGGCAATGTGGCACGGCTGAACGCTGCCTGTGCCAATTTGGCAGGCCTAACGCCCTTGCCGCCCGATTTACCACTGTTAGCCCCCTTGCAATACCCGGGCAAATTATTGTGCGCAGGCGCAAATTATTATGACCACAACCTCGAAATGGGTGTAACCGAAACCCGCAAAGAGGCTACACGGCTGTTCTTCTTCTTCAAAGCCCCGCTCAATTCGGTCGTTGGGCCGGGCGACACGGTACATATGCCGCTTGGAACCCAAAAGCTCGATTGGGAAGTGGAACTGGCCGCCGTGATCGGCAAACGGGCGCGGGCAGTGTCGGTTGAATCGGCGCTCGATTATGTCGGGGCCTATACCGGCGCGATCGACATTTCGTGCCGCGACCTTGGGCGCGCCCCCGACACCTTTTATAAAATCGACTGGATGGCAGCCAAGGCGCATGATGACTCTTGCCCAATGGGGCCGTGTTTGCTGCCCGCCCAATTTGCAGGCGATGCCCAAGATTTAGGGCTAAAACTGTGGGTAAATGACGAGTTAAAGCAAAATGGCCGCACCTCTGGCATGATCTACAACATTGCCGAGCAAATTGCCACCCTCTCGCGCATCATGACCCTGCACCCCGGCGATGTGATTTTGACCGGCACACCCGCTGGCGTTGGCGCACCTAAAGGCACATTTTTGCGTGTCGGCGACACCGTTGCCGTCGAATTTGAACGCATCGGCAAATTTATAGTGCGCATTCAGCCCTCCCTCTCCTAACTCCTCCCGCTGGGAGGAGTTAGGAGAGGGTCATAATATCCTTAATTATCATGAATATTATTCCCAAACCCACCCAACTCGTCGCCACTGGCGACACATTTACGTTAAAGGCTAACACCGTGATCGTGGCGAATAAAGCCGCCCGTGCCAAAGCCTCGCAATTGGCGGCGACATTGCGAACCGCCACTGGGCTAACCCTGCCACTGCAAGATGAGGCTGACACGCCCGCCATTCACCTGACCCACAACCCTGCTTTGGCGACAGAGCTAGGACACGAAGGTTATCGTCTCAATGTCAGCGCCAATGGGGTCGAAATTGAGGCGGCTGGTGAGGCTGGTTTGTTTTATGGCGGCCAAACTTTGCTGCAACTACTTCCCACGCAAGGCGAGGGACATTTGCCCGGCGTGCAGATCACCGATGTGCCGCGTTTTGGCTGGCGCGGGCTGCATGTGGATGTTGGTCGGCATTTTATGCCGTTGATGGCGCTCAAGCGCATGGTTGACGCGCTGGCCTTGCACAAGCTCAATATCTTTCATTGGCACTTAACCGAAGACCAAGGCTGGCGGCTTGAAATTAAAAAATATCCGAAATTGACCGAAGTGGGCGCATGGCGTAAACGCACCCGCGTTGGGCATGAATATGCCTCCGATAAATCGTTTGACAATGTGCCACACGGCGGGTTTTATACCCAAGACGAAGCCCGTGAACTGGTGGCCTATGCCGCCGCACGCCATATCACGGTTGTGCCCGAAATCGAAATGCCCGGCCATGCCCAAGCGGCAGTAGCGGCTTACCCAGAGTTGGGCAATGCCGATGCGCGTCCCGGAACCGACCCGCTAGAAGTGTGTGACCATTGGGGCATTCACAAGCATGTGTTTAATGTCGAAGACAGCACCATTGCCTTTTTGCAAGATGTGCTTACTGAGGTGATGGCAATTTTCCCCAGCCCGTTTATACATGTGGGCGGCGATGAATGCCCGAAAGATGAATGGAAAGCCAGCCCACGCGCCCAAGCCCGAATTCGTGAATTGGGGCTTGCCGACGAACACGAACTACAAAGTTGGTTTATTCGCCAAATGGATCGCTTTATCACTGATCATGGGCGGCGTTTGGTGGGTTGGGATGAGATTCTGGAGGGTGGTTTGGCCCCTAACGCCACCGTCATGTCGTGGCGCGGTGAATCGGGCGGCATTACGGCAGCCAAGGCTGGGCACGATGTGGTGATGGCTCCGACCTCACATGTGTATTTTGACTATTATCAATCTGCCGACAAAGCCAATGAACCTTTGGCAATTAAGGGTCTGCTTGAGCTTGAAACGGTGTATGGCTATGAGCCAATTCCGGCAGAATTGACCGCGACTGAAGCCAAACACGTATTGGGCGCACAAGCCCAATTGTGGACAGAATACATCAAAACCCCAGCACACCTCGAATATATGGCTTTCCCACGTCTTTGTGCCTTGGCCGAGGTGCTATGGACCCCTGCCGCCAACAAAAATTATGCTGATTTTCTCACTCGCCTACCGGCCCAGCTCGCCCGTTTGGCAGCAATGGGCGTGAACTATCGAAGGAAAGGATAAAGGATAAAGGATGAAGGATGAGGGATGAAAGATGAAGCCCTTTCATCCCTCATCCTTTCCCTAACTGGTCATACCAGTTGGCTATAATCAGCCTCATTATGTCAATCCCATTCGCACCGACCTTTGAAGAAATGTTGCACCCGCAAAGCGCCGCGCCAGAAAAGCAAGCGTTAGCAGCAGCCATGCGCAGCCAAGACCCATTGCACCAAGCCAATTATTTCAATATTAATTGGAACAACCCTAACACTGGCAAGACCAATTATTTTGTCATGCCTAAATCATTGACGGGTGTCGAGGCTGAAATTGTGGTGCTCACGGCCAAAGATTTCCCAACTGGCAGCCATAAAGTCGGCCCGGCCTATTCATGCATGATCGAGCGCTATGTAGCGGGTGATATTGAACCAGACAAACATACCTTGGTGTTCCCCAGCACCGGCAACTATGGCATTGGTGGCTCATGGGTGGGGCCACGTGCTGGCTTTAAGAGCATGGTCATTTTGCCCGAAGGCATGAGTCGCGAGCGGTTTGAGAAGATCGAAAGCTATGGCGCAACTTACACCAAAACCTATGGCAGCGAAAGCAATGTAAAAGAGATTTATGACGAATGCAACCGCCTGATGCGCGAGCATGGCAGCAGTGTGCGCATTCTCAATCAGTTTAACGAAATGGCGAACTATCGCTTTCACTATCATGTCACCGGCAATACCATTGTCGAATTGGCGCAAGAACTGAGTGAGAAACTGGGCACACGTGGCATTAGCGCGGTATGTAGCGCAATGGGCAGCGCCGGAACCATTGCTTCGGCAGATCGGGTTAAGCAAGCCTTCCCCGATTGCAAGATCATTGGCCTAGAACCAACCCAATGCCCCACACTGTATAACAATGGCTATGGCAGCCACGAAATTCAAGGCATTGGCGATAAACACGTAACTTGGATTCACCATGTGACCAATATGGATGGCTTGGCCTGTGTGGATGACATGGAATGTTTGCGTATTAATCACGTCTTTAATCACCCGATTGGCAGCGAAGTGATGATGAAACATTATGGTCTAAGCAGCGAGCAAGCCGCCACCATCGCCAATATTTTTGGCATTAGCGGCATCTGCAACTTGATCGGCGCCATTAAAACAGCCCGCCACTATGGCATGGGCAAGCGTGATGTCTTGGTGGTGTTTGCTACCGATAGCGTTGAGCGCTATATTTCGGTGATGGATCACATGGAGCAGAGTCATGGGCCATTGGGCGAAACCGGCGTTCACGCTCGCATTGGCGGCATTTTGCGCCACCAAAAAACCGATTGGTTTATGGATGGCACGCCCGAAGCGCGTCGCCGCTGGCACAACCTGAAGTATTACACTTGGGTTGAGCAACAAGGCAAGACCGTCGAGGAACTTAATGCCCAACTCGACCCAGAATGGTGGCTGGCGCATCAGGCCAAAGTGGCCGAGACCGACAAGAAAATTGCCGCCATGCGCCAATAAAAAATCTAAAATTTAGAATGAAAAATGAAAAATTGGTAAGATCATCCTCCTCCCAATTTTTCATTTTTAATTTTCAATTCTAAATTTCTACACTGCCCGTATAATCATCGCCACTATTTATGACGAGTTCTCTCATCACCCGAATAACCGAAGCTAGTGATTATGTGCGGGCAAAATCGGCTGGCCGCGAATGGCGTGTGTTTATTGTGTTAGGCAGTGGCTTGGGCGATTTGGCAAAACAAGCCCAAAATGCGATCAAAATCCCCTATAGTGAGATTCCGCATTTTGCCCAATCAACCGTAGCAGGGCACAGCGGGCAATTTGTGGTGGGCGATTTGTTTGGTGTGCCGGTGGCGATGATGCAGGGGCGAGTGCATTTTTACGAAGGCCACCCGATGTGGCAAGTGACCTTGCCCATTCGCGTGGCACAAGCGATGGGAGCCGAGATGATGATTGTGACCAACGCTGCCGGGGGAATCAACCGCCAATTTGCAGTGGCCGATGTCATGCTCATCACCGATCATATTAACTTTTTGGGCTTGGCTGGCAATAACCCGTTAATCGGGCCAAATGACGATGCCTTGGGGCCGCGTTTCCCTGAAATGACCCAGCCCTATGATGCCGAATTTTGCAATTGGGCACGGCAAGCCGCCAAGGCCAACAATGTTACCCTGCGCGAAGGTGTCTACGCGGGTGTGGCGGGGCCATTCTTCGAGTCACCTGCCGAATTGCGTATGTTACGGGCGATGGGAGCCGATGCTGTTGGGATGTCAACAGTAAACGAGGTAGTCGCAGCACGGCATGGCAAATTACGGGTGTTGGGCTTTAGTGGTATTACCAATGTGGCGCGGTTAAGTGCAGATGAGGGGCCACCCCCAACGCATGAAGAAGTGATGGAAGCATCACCTAAAATCGCACCCAAACTGTCTGCGATTGTTCAGGGGGTTTTGCAGCAGTGGAAATTATCCCGCAGTTAATTGGTGCCAATAGTTATGTCATTTATGCGGTGCTGGGGTTAGCCACCGCTTATTTTTTGTTTGTCGCGCTAACAGCATCGCGTGAATGGCGACGCAGCCATTTTCGGCTTGAGCGCATCTCGGCACGTGGGCGCATGGTCGGCTCAGTTTTTCGGGCGATTGCATGTGTTTTGCTGGGGGCGGGGGTGTTTTTTATTAGCACACTTGCACCAGCCACAACCGAAGTGAGCAGCCGTGCTACGGCTGGGGCAACGGGGACCTTTGTGCAACCAACCTCATTGCCAACAGCGCGGTTTACACCTACGGTAATTTTTGCCTCACCAGTCGGGGGAGCGACTCCTTCGACACGTAGCATTATTACCCAAACTGCGCCCAATGGCAGTGTGATAGTCAGTATTATTACCACCACTGTTAGTGCCCCTACGCCAACCATCATCATTTCTGCTACCGCCACTATTGCTCAATTACCTACAGTTGCACCTATTCGACCATCGCCCCCACCACTGCCTACATTGATTCCCCCTACGCCGGTTTTGGTGAATTGCGCTAACCCACGCGCCCAAATTTTTAGCGTAACCAATGAGGCTGGCCCTCGTATTTATACGGTGCGGGGCAATGCCCAAGTAGAGCCGGGCGGCTATTTTAAAATTGAAATGATTTTAAGCGGGCAGGGCCAATGGTCATTTTTGGTGCGCAGCACCGACAGTATTACGGCTGGCACTTTATTAAATAATTATAATTTTGGCTCGTTCCCTGCCGGCAATTATCCATTGCGCTTGGTCATGGTGCGTGGTGACGGCAATATTTCGGCGATGTGTGAAACAACTTTAACGCTTACATGAAAATCACTTCTGCAGAAAAAGATGATATTGAGCAAATTCTAGCGCTCGATCATCATTATGTTGCCGATGCTGTTTGGCAAATTTCAGTTGTCAATGAACAAGATGAAGAATTCATCAGCACCTTGCGCACTACGTCATTGTCGAGCGAAAACCGCATGCCAGCGGCCTTTCGCCAACAAGCCCTCCATCAACTTATTTATAAATGTGATTACCTATGGGTAGCCCGCGAAGATGATTACAATGCCCATACCCGCACCAACACCGAGCTATTGGTCGGGTATGTTGGCTTATCGATACAATCGTGGAATCAAAATGGCTGGGTTGCGTGTTTGGGTATTAGCCCAAACTATCGGCGACGCAAAATTGCTAGCCGTTTAATCGATGTTGCCACTGCCCAAGTGCGCACGCTTAATTTGCGCACCATCTCGGCCGAAGTTACCACTAAAAATGTGCCTGCTACGCGCTTTTTTCAGTCGAAAGGCTTTCGGTTATGCGGGTATTCAGATGGGTTTCATGGGGCCGAAGAAATTGTGCTTTTTCTTTCGCTGCGCGTGAAATAATAGACCCGTCGATTCACGTGCATAATTTAGGTCGAACATGTTCATCGCCATTTTAAATGCCACTACATTGCTTAACCGCATTGTCACTACTGGCATTCTCATTACTGCTTTTGCGCTGATCATTTATTTTGGTTTATATAACCGGCTTAGCCATATTGCACGAGGGTATGCCCGTTTGTTAGCTTGTCTTATTGGCACTTTTTTGGGCGATCTGTTGGCACAAATCAGCACAGGTGACCCATTTATGTGGCTACGCTTTCAGTGGATTGGCATTGCGTTAATGCCCGCGGTTGCGCTCGATTTGTCGGATTTGTTATTACGTGCAACCGGTGATGTATCGCCGACGCGGCGTTGGGCCTCATATGCTGGTTATATGATGGGATCACTGGTGTTTATTTTGGTGGCGTTTACCGATTGGGTGGCTGTACCCGGCACCACCGATGAATTATTGCCACATTTAACCCCGGGCACTTTCTTCTTGCCATTTGCTTGCTATTATTTTGCCTGTGGCGGCTGGGCGATGTATAACTTGGTTGAGGCGCGGCGGCGATCATTGACCACCACGACCAAGCGGCGCATGACCTATTTTGTGGTGTCATTTGCCATGCCGATGTTAGGCGTATTTCCTTATTTGTTGCCTACGGGTTGGCCGCTCTATTTGCCCGCCATCATTCCTTGGATCGGTATTGTGCTGGTGAACATGTCTGTTGGTGCTGCCATTACCTTTATGGGTTATACAGTGGCTTATTTCCGCGCTGGTGCACCTGATCGTGTGATTAAGCGCCGTATGATCAAGTATTTGATGCGTGGCCCATTATTGGCTGCGCTCGTAATTACCGCCTTGGTATTTAGCGAGCGGATTGCCCGATGGCTGTGGTTGCCAAATACAGTGGTAGGCCTGATTGCGGCGGCGGCCATTATTTTGTTGATGCAATTGTTTATTGTCACATTGCAGCCCGCCCTCGATCGTTTTACGGCAGCCGATGATAGTGCCGAGGTGAGACGGTTACAGCAATTTAGCGAGCGTTTGATGACAACCTCGGACCTCACTCAATATTTAGAAAATATTGTCGCCGCCTTGTGCGATTTGTTGCGGGCACGCACCGCCTTTGTCATGCAAATTCACAGCGATCGCCCATCTGGTCAAACGCCAATCTTAGTCACCATTGGCGAGGTTGATTTGGCTGAAATACCTGACGTGGCGCAAACCATGCGCACTGTTATTCGTGAAAATAGTCAGTATGCAAATGATAATATTGCCAACACCCAAGCCGAGGTCTCATCACCTACGCCGATTTTCGATCCATTTGCCCCCAACACAGCAACCACGAATAGCGTAATCACCCCTCAAGACTTTGTACGTTGGCGCAATTATTGGCTTATTCCATTACACTTTAGTGAAACCCAAATTGCAGACCCCTTAGGCGTCATTGGCTTAATTGCACACACTGTCGAATTAGATTTGACCGAAGATGAGCGCCAAGGTATTGCGGTATTGGTCACACAGGCTTCGCGGGCGCTCGAAGATGCCATTAAACAAGCCCGCGCTTTTGAGGCGCTAGAACGTATTGTGACCGATGCCGATGAAATGCAATTGCGTATGGCCAGCACTCGTAATATTGCCGCGCCCACCTTAGCCGATTTTGAAGTAGCACCGGAAGGGGGGCAAGATTTTACGCATATGGTGCGCGATGCACTCAGCCAATTTTGGGGCGGGCCAAAGCTGGCCGATTCGCCGTTATTGAGTTTGCAAATTGTGAATGAGGCGATGGTGCAAAATAATGGCAATGCGACCAAGGCCTTACGCACGGTATTATTAGAGGCGATTGAACGCACCAAACCCATCAGCACCCGTAGTATGACTTCGGCAGAATGGCTGTTATATAACATTCTTGAACTCAAGGTGATTAAAAGTGAAAAAGTGCGTGATGTAGCCTCGAAGTTGTTTATGAGTGAAAGCGATTTGTATCGCAAACAACGTTCGGCATTTGAAGAAGTGGCACGAATTATGCGCGAAATGGAACGTGAAGCTCGGATGAAGAATCAGGGACAAGAGAAGGGATGAAGTGGTAAAGTTGCAAAGTGGCAGAGTGGCAAGGTAGCAAAGTGGCATATGATAAGCATTAAACATTGTCACTTTGCAACTTGCAACCCTGCTCCTTTGCCCCCCTGCTTCCACTCCCAAATTTAAAAAATCATGAAAAGACAAAAATTTATTGCAGGAAATTGGAAAATGAACAACGGCATTACAGATGCCGTAAAACTGGTAGATGCACTTAAGACCGCTTTAGGCGATTTTGCTTGTGATGTGGCTGTATGCCCCCCAACGCTTGCTTTGCAAGCAGTGAAGACAGCATTGGCAGGCTCAGCCATTAAACTGGGGGCGCAAAATTGCCACCCAGAGGCCAAAGGCGCTTTTACGGGTGAGGTATCGGTAACAATGTTGGCTGGCTTGACCGATTATGTCATTGTGGGTCATTCAGAGCGTCGCCAAATTTTTGGCGAAACAGATAGCTTTATCAACCGCAAAGTGCAAGCTGTGTTGAATAGTGGCATGTCGCCGATTTTATGTGTAGGCGAAACCTTGGCCGAGAATGAAGCTGGGCAAACTGAGACGATTTTGGCCCGTCAAGTACGCGAAGGGCTGCAAGGTATCAGCGCCGCACAAATGGCGAATGTGGTCATTGCCTACGAGCCAATTTGGGCTATTGGCACAGGCCGAGCCGCCACTTCGGCAGATGCGCAAAATCGTTGTGCATTCATCCGTGAGCAATTACGTGGGTTATATGCGGGTTTAGCCGATGAAATTCGTATTCAATATGGTGGCAGTGTTACGCCAGCGAATGCCAAAGAATTACTAACTCAAGCCGATATTGATGGGGCGTTGGTTGGCGGGGCCAGCCTTAAAGCGGCAGATTTTGCAGCCATTGTGGCAGCAGCGGCATAAAACACCCAAGATACCACAAAGACTGTGGTAAAACAAAGGACTTTATGGATATTTCAACTACCCTCTCACAATACATTGTGACAAAAATTTTGCGCCAACCGAAAAAAGTGCTCAAGCCAACCGATAAGTTGATCTCGAGTGGCTTAATTGATTCATTTAGTTTAATGGATTTGAGCGCCTTTGTCGAAGAAAAGTTTGGTGTGCGGCTCGACGACACCGAATTGAACGCCGAAACGTTTGACACCGTAGCCCAATTGGCCGACATTGTGCAAAGCCGCAAGTAAATGATTTGACCTAATACCTTATACCAGTTAAGCCTTGCTTAACTGGTATAAGGTAATTTCGACCCACAATTTTAATGTTTCGATTCTTCATCAAAGGCTTTGGCTTGGCGCTGGCCTTAACGACCATAGTGGTGTTGGGTGCGCGGCGCGAACCAGCCTTGCGTGCCCAAGCCGAGGCGCAACTGGTGGCAACATGGCTGACGCAACAGCCAGCCATGATCGAAGATGGGGCGAAGTGGTCATTTAAGGGGATTTCATTTAACCAACACTATATACGGTTAGAGCCTATCTCCAATCGCGATATCATTCTTGGGTCGAGCCATCAAATGTTTATCCGCCAAGCTTTGCTTGGCGGTAAGCAACCTTTTTTTAACCATTGGATCACCGGCATAAATCACGGCATGGATGTATTGCCGCCGGTATATCAGGTCTATAAAAATAATGACATTTTGCCACGCAAGGTTATTTTAGGGATTGATCCTTGGTTATTACAAAAACCTACCTCACCAACTAATAACATATGGGGACAATTAACCCTCTGGAAAACACAGCTGATGAATGAATTTGTGTTGCGATTTCAGCAAAGCTTGACGTATGTTTTACCTTATGAAGCCCGTTTGACTAAACCGCTCGTCATTCAAAGCATTATGAATAACGATGGCAGTTTTATCTGTGCGTCTAATCTCATCACCTGTGTTTGGCCCAAT
>CAZLOF010000014.1:0-9553 GCA_964560745.1 uncultured Thermoflexus sp. | reverse complement strand
ATCTGGCAGATCAAGCGCGTTTGGTGCAAAAAAACAGCAACAAAGTTGATGCTATTTTCGCATATCCAATCGATGCCGAGCTACAAGCCCAATTTGAGCGCTTTGTTTTGGCGATGCTAGCCGATCATGTGCAAGTCGCCTTTGTTGAAACGCCATTTCACCCTTTGGTGAAGCCAGCCGTTATGCAAAATTCAAATGCCGCACAGACAGATCGCTATTTCCGTGATTTTGCCGCGCGGTATCAAATTCCATTTGTCGGATCATTTAACCCTGACGATTGCAAATTAGATGCCAATGATTTTGTCGATGTTGATCACTTAAACGAAACCGGCACCGCCAAGCTATTAACCCAGCCTTATTGTAAATTTGGCCCTTGGGAACAATTTTTAAAACCTTAAATGCAAACACTCGCCTCTTCACTTCTAAATTCTGCCGCCGATGTGCCAGACCGCATCGCCATTTATTTGCAACGTGCTGGCAAAGAAGATACGCCCATCAGCTATGCTCAATTAATTGCCCAAGGATCTGTTTACGCCCAAGCATTGCAAACCCAAAGCGTTAAAGCAGGTGACATTGTGGTGATTATTTTGCCGCATAGCGAGGACTTGGTTTATGCTTGGGTTGGGGCAGTGTTGATAGGAGCTGTGCCGAGCATGTTGCCACCATTGACTGAAAAATTGGCTCCCGACCGCTATCGCCGTGACCTTGCGGCGTTAACCCAAATCACCCGCCCAGCCGCCATTATTACGTATGATACGTTTGCTAGCGAAGTGCATTTGGCATTGTCAGAAAATAAAGCCAGTGATGACACCCATCCACTCATTGTTGTCATCACCGCCGAGCAGGTTTCAAATTTAGAATTGAAAATTCAAAATTGGAAATTGGAAGGAACTTCGCAATCTGATATTGCGCTTCTGCAACACTCATCGGGCAGCACAGGGTTGCAAAAAGGGGTGGCGCTATCACACGAGGCCATTTTCAACCAATTGCGCAGCTATGCCGCCGCCATTCAACTAAGTGAAAACGATGTAATTGTCAGTTGGCTACCGCTGTATCACGATATGGGGCTCATTGCAGCCTTTATTACGCCGTTGATGTTGCGCGTGCCGTTGGTCATGTTATCGCCATTTGATTGGGTGCGTGCGCCCCAGCGTTTATTTCAGGCCATCACGCAATATGGTGGCACACTGTGTTGGCTGCCTAATTTTGCCTATAATTTTTGTGCCCAAAAAATTCGAGATCGCGATTTGCAAGGGGTGCAATTGACCTCGATGCGGGCATTTATCAATTGTTCGGAGCCGACGGTGCATAGCAGCCATCAAAAATTTGCAGCGCGTTTTATGCCCTATGGCTTGCGCAATGGCACATTAACGACCTGTTACGCTATGGCTGAAAATGTGTTTGCTGTCAGCCAATCACCCATTGGCGAGGCCCCCACTTTAGACGAAACCCCACCCGATGGTCGTGAGCCGCGATTGTCGAACGGCAAACCCATTGCCAATGTAAAAGTAAAAATCGTGGATAACGACGGCAACGAGATTAGTGAGGGGGTGATTGGTGAAATTGCCTTGCAAAGCAATTGTATGTTGACCGGCTATTTCCATCGCCCAGACCTGACCGAAAAAGCCATGCGCGATGGCTGGTATTTAACTGGTGACATGGGTTATTTGAAAAATGGCGAAGTTTATATTACGGGCCGCAAAAAAGACATTATCATTGTAGGTGGTAAAAATGTCTATCCGCAAGACCTAGAACTATTGGCAAGCGAGGTGACAGGCGTGCATCCCGGGCGGGTTGTGGCGTTTGGGGTAATGGATGACCGCGCCGGAACGGAGGAAATTGTGGTGGTAGCTGAGACAGATCTTGCCGATGAAGAAGCGCAGCAACAAGTTGCAGATGAGGTGCGGGCGCATTTAACCCGTAATACCTATGTGGCGGTGCGAGTGGTGCATCTTGTGCCGCTGGGTTGGCTGATTAAAACCAGCAGTGGCAAGGTAGCCCGCACCGCCAATAAAGAAAAGTATTTACAAGAACAAGCTGATTTATGATTGCTCTTGCAAAGATTAAGGCCCGAATTTGCTATATGAATTAAGGTTTATTGCCTTAATTCATATAGCAAATTCGGGAGATCTTTCGATAAACTTAAAATTTGCCCTAGCAAAATTATAGTGAATGCATCGCACACAAATGTGTTTCATATAATCAGGCTATATGTTGTGAGCAATTTATTGTCAAGTGCAGCATCAAATGAATTAACCGAAAATTTGGAGGCAAAATTTAAATGGCATCTCTTATCGAAAAAGTAACAACACTTATTCAGGCAAACTTACATGCAATGGTCGATCAAGCCTTGCAATCCAATTCATTGGCAGTGATTGATCAATATATTCGCAATGTGGGTGACAACCTTAATCAACTTGAGGACGCAACCGCCGCCGTAGGGGGCGAACGCAACACATTGCGGCGAAAATTAGATGAAGCAGCGAAAAAGAAAGCAGACCTTGATCGCAATATCGATATTTTTCTGACCCAAGGCAAAATGGAATTGGCGCGGGCGGCTCAAGCCCAAATTAATTCGATTAACACCCAATATGACACAATTAAGGATCAACTTGATCGACAAGAGAAAGAATTTCAGGCCCTCAAAGATGCTCGGGTAAAACTTGAGAGCAAATTGCAAACTATCAAAATTCAACGTGATGAAATGCAGACGTTGCTTGAATTGAAAAAGGCCAAAGAGATCACCAATCGAGCCATTAAAGGTGTTAAAGATTTGGAAGGGATGGGCGATGGGGATATTGCACGCATTGCCGAAAAGATTCGCAAAGACCTTGACAAAGAGAATGCCCGCGCCGAAGTGGCCGCCAGCAACCTCGACAAGCAAATGGACGACTCATTGCAAACCGGTGTATTGGATGCCCAACTTGAAGAGCGCAAGCGGCGGTTGGGAATTAACTAAAATTTTAGATTTTGGATTTTAGATTTTGGATTGACCGTCCTGTAATTTAAAATTCAAAATCTAAAATCCAAAATGCTTCATGGAGACTCGACAACGCGCTCGTAGCGCTATTTTAAGCAGCGCCGTTTTTAGCGTCCCCAGTGCGCTTGTTATTGCGGCTGGGGTATTGTTGGTTGGATTGGATGTGCAGATCCCATTGGTAAATTTGCCAGCAATAACATGGCTGGCTGGAATTGCCCCCTTGTGGGTAGGCGTGGTCGTGGCGCGCCTATTTAACGAAAAAGCCAATGCCGAAGCTGTAGCCGAGATGTTTCGTGAAGATTATGATGTAAATGCGTTGCAAACCCCGCAACTAAGGTCAGTGCTCAACCGGGCACTCGATTATCGTCAACGAATTGATGCCCAAGTGACCAAATTCCCCGATGGCCCGATGAAGGTGAAATTGGCCGATGTCGCAAATCAGGTCGAGCAATGGGTAGGGCAAATTTATACCATTTCGAAACGGCTTGAGCATTATCACAGCGATAAAGTCATTCAGCGAGATATGGTGATGGTCGAGCAATCGCTGAGCGAATTGCAGCGCCGCCGTAGCCTTGAGCGTAACCCCGAAATTGCCCAAGAGCTTGAGCGCACCATTGCAGGGCGGCAAGACCAATTGCGCTCGTTGCGTAGTTTGGATACGACAATGGATCGCGCTGAATTGCAACTCGAGAATACGCTCACGGCCTTAGGCACGGTGTATTCGCAAGCCTTGCTCATTGATGCACGAGATGTGAATAGCGGGCGGGCGCAACGTCTGCAAGAGAATATCACCGAGCAAGTTGCTGGTCTGCAAGATATGCTTTCGTCGATTGACGAGGTGTATGGCACAAATCTGACATCATCGGCGACGGCAGAACCACGCGCCAGAAGTCAAGCGGCAAGTGGTCGGCGCTAGGGTTGTTGTGAGCTTAATGGTGACTCAACTGAAATTCAGCAGGTTGATACGATAAAACGCTCAAAACTGTAGAGAGCAAGAGATGCCCGGCGCATAAAATTGCAGGTTGTGCTTGACTTTAAAACGATCCGACACAAAATTTTTGTTCTGACCTCCTCTAGCCCCCGACAAACACCAGAATAATTCATAATTCTCATGCTTCCCCCATTCAAACTTGAACGTTATTTTGCGCCCTACGAGCACTCAGTAAAATATCTGTTGTGTAGCTCAGATTGTGAATCATTGAGCATTGCCGAATTATTGGCTATGGAACCCGATGCGCAAGCCCAATTTCAGCAACATTGGCTAGGCTATACCGAATATGAGGGCGCGCCGGGCTTGCGGCAGGAAATTAGCCGCATTTACACCCATATTCAGCCCGAACAAACTTTGGTCTTTTCGGGAGCCGAAGAAGCTATTTATTGGTTTATGCACGCGGTATTAACGGCGGGTGACCACCTAATTGTGCATACACCATGTTACCAATCATTAGCCGAGGTTGCACGCGGCATTGGTGCACAGGTTACGCCTTGGTTGGCCCATGAATCAGCCGCTTGGGCGCTTGATTTAGACGAATTGCGCAATGCCATTCGCCCAAACACCCGTGCCATTGTGATCAATACGCCACATAACCCCACCGGCTATCTGATGCCAGCGGCCCAATTTGCCGAGCTGCATCGCATTGCCGACCAACACGGCATTGTGGTTTTTTGTGATGAGGTTTATCGTGAATCTGAATATGAGTTGGCGGATCGCTTGCCTGCCAGTTGTGATCTTAGCCCCAATGCCGTATCACTCGGTGTAATGTCAAAAACGTATGGGTTGGCGGGTTTGCGCATTGGCTGGGTCGCCACACGCAATCGTGTCGTCTTTGAGCGCATGGCGCAACTCAAAGACTATTCAACCATTTGCAACGCCGCCCCCAGCGAGTTTTTGGCTGAATTAGCGCTGCGTCATCGTATTGCCATTACCCAACGCAATCTTGATATTATTCAAAAAAATCTTATTTTGCTGGATGGCTTTTTTGCCCGCCACAGCAATATGATGTCATGGCAGCGCCCCAAGGCTGGCACGATTGCCTTCCCACGCCTCATTGGGCACGATGTTGCTTCATTCTGCCATAACTTAGTGACCCAATCGGGCGTGTTATTATTACCCGGCACGTTATATGACGACCGCGACAACCATTTTCGCATCGGCTTTGGGCGCAAAAACATGCCCGAAGCGTTGGCTGTGCTAGAGCAGTTTATAGGAAAATAGGGATTGAGGATTCTTGTGACTCGTGACTTGTAACTCATGAGTCACAAGAATCCTCAATCCTCAATCCCCAACAAAAATAATGACAACCCAATCTAAAGGCTACATTTTGGCCGAAATCGAAATTACTGATGCTGAAGCATACCCACGCTATGCCCAACACGTTGCGCCCTTGGTGGAAAAATACGGTGGGCGTTATTTGGTGCGTGGGGGCAACCCCCAAACAATTGAGGGCGAACGTGACTTAAAACGTGTAGCGCTACTTGAATTTCCAAGTATCGAGCAAGCCAAGGCATTCTATTATTCACCGGAATATCAGGCTGTCGCTCAATATCGTTGGGCGGCGGCAAAGTCAGAGCTGTTTTTGATGCAGGGGGCATAAATACTTACCGAAGCCACCTTATTAACCGCCTGTGAATGGTTAGCCGAGCGTGATGCAGATTTGGCGCGGGTATTAGCACGTTATGGCCCGCCGCCCTTGTGGGCGCGCCCACAAGGGTTTGCCACGCTCGTCTATATTATCCTTGAACAGCAAGTATCGCTGACCTCGGCGAAGATAACATATCAGCGCTTTTGCGAGGTCATCCAGCCATTAACCCCGCAAAATGTGCTAAATATGACGGCAGAACAGGTGCAACGAATTGGCCTCACCCGCCAAAAAAGCCGTTATTGTCGTGAATTGGCCCAAACCATTTTGTCTGGGCAACTTGACCTTGAGGCGTTAACCGACTTGGACGATGACACAGTACGGGCGCAATTAACCCAAGTGGTCGGCATTGGCCATTGGACGGCAGATGTATATTTGTTAATGGTCTTGTTACGGCCCAATATTTTGCCCAAAGGCGATATTGCGTTGTATGCAGCGGCCCAATCGATTAAAGGGTTGAGCCATCGCCCAAGTTATGAAGAATTCAGCCAAATGGCTGAGCCGTGGCAGCCTCACCGCGCCACCGCTGCACGAATTTTATGGCATCATTATTTATGTGAAAAAGCAAAATAATGTGATGCGACCCTTATTTTTTATACCTCTTAGTGCTTTATTTTTTTTATTAATTGGGTGTAATTCGACCACAATAACGCCATCGCCATCACCAAGCCCAACATTACAAGCAACGGCAGTAAACAAGTCAATCAACACCTTAATCGCAACTGCCCTGCCAACCTTGCCGCCAACAGCACTATCAACACCAACAGTTGCAACATTGTCACCCACCGCCACAAACACTGCCCCCCCAGTTGTCACAAAAACGCCTGTGCCGACCTTAGAAGCCCCGACCGCGACAAAAGTAATTTTGCCTACTCCGCCAGCCACCACCGCCACAAAGCTAGCCGTGCCAACGATGCCCCCCGCGCCGACATCAAGCGCACCTGCTATCGCTATCAGCGATATTGCGGGTGTGCAAAGTTTTAGCGGGCTTGGGCAAAATCATGTGCCGTTTCCGGTCAATTACCCGATGCGCCCACCAGTTGGGGGTGATCATGTATCGGTTTGGCAGAATTGTGGCATTTATGAAGAACCAGTGATCGACGAACAAGCGGTGCATTCAATGGAACATGGCGCAGTTTGGATTGCATATCAACCCAGTTTGGCACTGCCTGCGGTGCAAAAATTGCGTAGCTATGCACGTGGCAATGCCTACGTATTAATGTCGCCTTACCCCGGGTTGTCTCATGCGGTAGCAATAACGGCGTGGGGGCTGCAATTGCGGCTAACCGATGTGAATGACCCACGCATCGCGTTGTTTGTGAGCAAACACGCCAACGGCCCCCAAACACCCGAAAAAGGCGCACGCTGTAGCGGTGGTGTTGGCTCGCCGGTCGAGCGATAAACGCTACATATGCATGGCCTTGCGCACCCGCGCCACACATTTGGGTAAGGTCTGAATAACATAATCGATCTCAGCCTCGGTGGTGTTGTAGCCCAAAGTAATGCGCAAACCACCCAGCGCCCATTCACGTGCAATACCCATTGCCACCAACACCCCCGATGGCTCTGGGTTGCCGCTGGTGCAGGCCGAGCCAGTGCTGACGGCGATACCTTCAACGTCTAACGACATGAGCAGCATTTCGCCATCTACATCTTTAAATAACAAACTGGCATGGTGTGGCAAACGTTGCTGCGGGTGACCACTCAACCGCACATCAGGCACATCGGCCAAAATACCGGCAATGAGTTGATCACGCAAAACTTGCAAACGGGCCGATTGAACATCTCGGTTTTTTGCTACATATTTCAGCGCGGCGGCTGTGCCAACCGCCCCAGCCACATTCACCGTGCCCGCCCGCCGCCCGCGCTCGTGCCCGCCACCGGTGTTCGTGGGTAAATAAGGTGTGCCATCGCGCATATACAAAATGCCCACCCCTTTGGGACCATAAAATTTATGCGCCGACAAGGCCATCAAATCAATATTGAGTTGTTTGACATCCATCGTCATATAGGCCGGGCATTGCACAGCATCGGTATGAAATAGCACACCCTGTTCACGACATAAAGCGCCAAGCTCGCCAATGGCTTGTAAGGTGCCCACCTCGTTATTGGCCGCCATTACACTCACCAAGGCGGTTTGGGGGCGAATGGCGCGTCGCACGTCGTCAGGGTTCACAAGCCCGTAGGTATCGACAGGCAATTCGGTTAGCTCAAAACCAAACAAGTCGCGCAGTTGATGCAAGGTTCCTTCGACCGCATGATGCTCGGCATGGGCTGTAATCAGATGAATTTTGTTTGGGTTGCGTTTGCGCATGGCAAATGCCGCCCCGCGTAACGCCAAATTGTCAGATTCGGTGCCACAGGCTGTAAAGATAATTTCGTTTGGGCGTGCCCCTAATTCACAAGCAACCACAGCACGAGCGGCATCGAGGGCGGCGGCGGCATCGCGCCCAAAGGCGTGTAGCGATGACGAATTGCCAAATTGCTCGTGGAAATAGGGCAACATCGCCGTTACGGCATCATTACAAACAGGGGTTGTAGCAGAATGATCAAGATAAATTGGGCGCATAGGGGGTAATGTTATCATCGCCAACCTTTGAATGTGTGTTTTGGGTTGTAAAACTTGACATAAATTCTTACGATCATCTTGAATATCAAAGTCGCCAAATCCACTTTTATAAACCGGCTTGAAAATCTCTCACGCATTGAGCAAATGGGGATTACGGCCTTATCTTTTTTTATTGTTATTGCGTATATTGCTTTTTTTTATGTCGATATTCCATTTTATGATCAATGGGATTTGCTGAATATTTATGACAAGGTCATGCAAGGCACGCTAACGCTCAATGACTTATTAGTGCTTAATAATGAACATCGCGTGGTGGTGCAACGTATTGTTGCAACACCCATTATTTATCTTACCCGTTGGAATGTATTGGCCGAAATCGCGGTATTGGTTTTATCGGCATTGGGGTCATTGATCGTGGTGGCACGCCAATTAAAACGCACAATGCATCATCTTGGCTTGCCTTCTACTAATTGGGTGCTGCCGTTAATTGCACTGATTGTATTTTCGCTAAACCAATGGGAAAACTGGTTGAATGGCGATCAATTGGTATATGGGTTGCATGTGTTAGCGGTGGTAACAGGATTAAGTCTTATCACACGCCAATTGCCATCACCACGCCGTGTATTGCTGGCGGCGGCGCTTGGGGTGATTGCCACCTATACCATTGCGGCTGGCATTGTCTATTTTGCGGTGGGGTTGGCGGTATTATTGTTATCGCCAGTACGATCATGGCATTGGACAATGGTTTGTATTTGGACTGTTGTTGCAATCGCAACCTTCATTACTTATTTTTACGATTTTCACCCCGCCCAAGTGCCCATTCTCAATGAACCGGTTTTGCACCCGGTGGGGTATACCTTGTATGTTTTGGCGTTTATTGGTGCGCCAATGCTTACATATTATGTTGCGCCTATTCTTGGTTTTATTGGCATCATTGCGATGATACTGTCAATTCACATTTTGCTTCGGCAACGTGGAATTCCAGTTTTGGCTATTTTGCCTTATGTCGCGTTGGCGGCTTATTCATTGGGCACAGGGTTGCTCATTGGCATCGGACGCTTAAAATTTGGTTGGTGGCAGGCCATTAGCCCGCGTTATATTATTTTGTCAGAATGGTTTTGGGTAGGCTTGGTGGTGTTACTTTATTTAGTCATCAAAACACAATCGCACACCCGCTCAATTGCCCCATTTACCCAAAGATTAGGTCAATTCGCACCTTCGATTGCAGTTGGTGTCTTGGTTTTTAGTCTTGCCAACTCAATTGGTGGGTTTTATCTTGGGCTAACTTTAAGGTCGTTGCCGTTGGCTGCTGCTCGCAGCCATATTATTTTAGGTAATGATGATGATTCGGTATTACGTCAAGTA
>CAZLOF010000013.1:0-20834 GCA_964560745.1 uncultured Thermoflexus sp. | reverse complement strand
TTTTGCGCAAGCTTTGCTGTGGCTGCTCGACAATGAACGCCCCGCCCGCGCCATCGGCGAGGCCGCCCAAAATCGTATTTGGGATGTGTTTGGTTGGGATCGCCGCGTCGATGATTTATTGGCGTTTTATGGCTAGAGAATCTAGAAATCAGGTTTCTTGCAGAAACCCGATTTCTGTAAGTGCAAGCCTTAATTCCCCGTCACCGCCACTTCGCCCGATTGGGCAAGCACGTGGCGATCGCTGGCCTGAATGATTTGGGCTTTGACATAGCCGGTATATTTATTTTGAATTTTGGTCAGGGCTGGGTTAATTTGGTCGAGCGGCACAAAAACAAGGCTATCAGCATAAAGTTGCGAGTCTGTTTCGGGCTGAAATGAGCGCTCGATGCTAATACGGGCTGGTTTGCGGTTGGCATCGCTAAATGTCAACGCTAGCAAGTGCGGTGTGCCTTTGGCATTGGCGATGTTAAAACGAATGTGAATGTGTAAACCACGTACGCCATTTTCGCTGGCGTTTGGCTCAATCCATACCCGTTCAATATTGGCAGTGGCAGGGGCTGAGGCCAACCCAGCCGTTGTCGCACCGGGCGCAACCGCGCTGGCAGGTTGCCCATTTACCAACGCAAAGCCAAACACACTGGTATGAGGCAGCAAAAATATGATGACGCTATATAACGTAATGAAGGTTAGCAAAAAAACAAAGCCATTCGCAACCGAGGCCCCATAAGCAAATAGATTTTTCATGGCCCATGCGCCACTGCTACCTGTTTTATAGCTGCTAATCCATTGCGCCAATTCGTCACGGTCAACCAAAATGCAATCATTGGCCCGCGCCAACAAATAAGCGTCATCGGTATAGTAAGAATTGGTGACAACCATGCAGCGATTGCAGTTGTAATGTTTCATTGCGCCAACGGCATCGCTAACAGCGCGGCGCGAGACTTTGCTTTTGTAGCGTTTTACTTGAATGGCAAAACGCTCGCCCGCCCGTGCCGCTACCACATCGACCCCATAATCTTTTGAGCCGGGGGTAACGTGGGTGCGATAGCCCAGATGCCTTAATAACCGCGCCACATAATGCTCAAAATGTAAACCTTCCATCCGGTCGATTTGCCCTAAATCTAAAATGCGATAGCGCTGATCATCGATCAGCCATAGCATGGTGCGCAAAACGGCTAACGCGGTGAGGGGGATGGCAATCAGCAGACCAGCCACTAGCCATGTAATAGGGAGCCATGTCAACCCAAAAGGCAAACTGGCTTGCAATGACGTATGATTGAGCCGAATGACCCCAACCCCAATTGCAGCGGCGATGCCAAAGCACGCTAGCGTTGTAAATAATAGGATTTGGGTGACGGCTTGAAGTGGGGTACGTGGCTTGCGTTGGCGCATAGATGAGTAGAATAAATGTTCCTATATTATCCACTTTATGGTAGTTGATTTGTGGCTCATCAGTCATAAGTCATCATTCAACCATTCAACCCATTCACGATTCATTATTGTCAAGCTATACTTACGGTCATCAAAATGGACAAATACCGTATTCGCCCACATACAAAAATAAACCTAAACGAGTTTGACCCAAATGACATCAGCGAGTTTAAAGGCGATAAAGAAGACGGCAAAAAACGCACCGCCAAACTAAACGCCGAACTTGAGGTTTTGCAAGAAAAACTGTATGCTGAGCATAAACGCAAAATATTAATTGTGCTACAAGCAATGGACACCGGCGGCAAAGATGGCGTGATTCGGAATGTGTTTGATGGCGTAAACCCGCAAGGGGTGCGTGTGGCCTCATTCAAAGTGCCCTCTGCCCTAGAACTTGATCATGATTATTTGTGGCGTATTCATTCGCAGGTGCCCGGCAAAGGCGAAATTGTCATTTTTAACCGCAGCCATTACGAAGATGTGTTGGTAGTGCGGGTGCACAATATTGTGCCCGAAGACACATGGAAAAAACGTTTTGATCACATTAACGACTTTGAGCGTTTATTATCAGACGAAGGCACGATTGTGTTAAAGTTCTTTTTGCATATTAGCAAAGACGAACAAAAAGAGCGCCTACAAGCCCGTTTAGATGACCCCGAAAAGCACTGGAAATTTAGTATAGGCGACTTAAAAGAACGTGCTTTGTGGGATGATTACATGAAAGCCTACGAAGACGTATTGAGCAAAACCAGCACCGAATGGGCACCTTGGTATGTGGTTCCGGCCAATAAAAAATGGTATCGCGATTTGGTCATTTCAACCGTGTTGGTCAATATGCTCAAAAAATTCGACATCAAATACCCAGAAAATAAAGACGACCTGAGCAAGGTTGTAATTGATTAACCATGCAAGAAAATAAAAAAGATTGGCTGTGGCGACCCAGCCTCATCGTATTCATTAGCAATGCCTGTGTGATGGTGATTGAACTGGTGGCTGGGCGTATCGTCGCGCCATTTATTGGCGTATCGCTTTACACCTGGACCAGCATCATTGGCATTATTTTGGCGGGCATGAGCCTTGGCAATTATGTTGGCGGCAAATTAGCCGATCGCTACGCCTCGCGGCGTTTGCTCGGCACACTGTTTATTTTGGCCGGGCTGGGCAGCATCAGCGTATTGCTGATGGTGAGCATTTTGGGTGAAAAGGCCTCATGTCGGCGGTGAGTGGGTTGCCGCTCATTGCCCGCATGGTGTTTTACATCGCTGGGTTATTTTTGTTGCCGAGTGTTTTGCTTGGCACCATTTCGCCATTGGTGGTTAAATTATCGTTAAAAGACCTAAGCAAAAGCGGCAATTTAATCGGGCGCATTTATGCCATGTCGGCCTTGGGCAGCATTTTAGGCACTTTCTTAACCGGTTTTTACCTCATTCAATGGTTTGGAACCCGCAGTATTTTGCTCGGCACGGGCATTTTGCTCATGATGATGGGAATTGTGTTGGGGCAATGGTCGAGCCGACCGGCGCGGTCAGCCGTCAGCGCGGCAGCAATTGGGGGCTTAATCATGATGGGCATGTTTCTTACCCCTGCCAAATCGGTGATGGCATCGCCCTGTTACCGCGAAACCAATTATTTTTGCATTCGGGTACGTGAAGACGTGCGCGACGACACCACTTACCAAGTCTTAACGCTTGACCGGTTGGTGCATAGCTATACCGTGCTCGATAATCCACGCAAATTGCGTTATGCCTACGAGCAAATTGGCGCAGAAGTGCTCGAATATATGCAACCGCGCTATAAGCAACTCGACACCTTGTTTATCGGCGGGGGCGGCTATACCTTGCCCAAATTTGTTGAGGCCGTTTACCCAAATGCCGCTATTGAGGTCGTTGAGATTGACCCGGGCGTAACCGAAACCGCCTATGACCGCTTGGGGCTTGACCGCAACACACGCATTCAATCGGCCAGTGCAGATGCTCGCCAATTTTTGATCAATTTGCCACCCACGCGCAAATACAACATGATCGCGGGTGACGCATTTAACGACTTTTCGGTGCCTTACCATTTAACCACCCGTGAATTTAACGATATTGTAGCCCAACATTTGACCGATAACGGCATTTACATGTTGAATTTAATCGATGGGCAGCAACAGCCTTTTGTTGGCGCATTTTTGCGCACACTCAAACAATCATTCAAATATGTTTATTTTGTGCCGACCGATCGAGATTGGAAAACCCTAATCCGCAGCACTTATATTATTTTGGCCAGCAACCAACCCATCGACGTGCCAGCCTTCGTTAATATTAGCGGCGAAGACAACACCCCCAATATTAATAATGGCTTGGTGAGCGATGACGAAATGAACAAGGTAGCGGCAACGGCTCAATTTTTACTCACCGATGAATATGTGCCGACCGACAACTTGCTTATGGCAATGTTTGAAGCATCAGCACAATAAATAATGACGAATTTTTAATTCATAGTCCGCTTCTTCTCAATAATGCATGTTAAAACTGGTTTTCGCCAAAATTACTATCCCGACATCACCCCTGTGGGTGATGTCGGGAT
Organism: uncultured Thermoflexus sp.; assembly: GCA_964560745.1. Lineage (GTDB taxonomy): Bacteria > Chloroflexota > Anaerolineae > J036 > Brachytrichaceae > AQU-03. The sequence goes on along the minus strand of CAZLOF010000013.1, from coordinate 16,838 downwards.
AGTGATTTTGGCATTACCTCTTTTTAAATCGCCTTTGTTGATCAGGAAGATGCCATAATCTCTAGTTTTTTAATCATGTCATACGAAAACAAAGTTAACCAAATGGGCTATACGCTCGAAAAAGTCGAATTAAATTTGGGTCGCCTCATGGGCGCAGTGCGCAGCGGCAACTTGGTCTACACCTCAGGCCAAGTATCACGCTGGGGCGACACCCAAATCAAGGGCAAACTGGGTCAAGACCTGACCGTCGAACAAGGCTATGAAGCTGCAAAATTGTGCGCTTTGGGCTGCATTCGGGCCGTCCATTCATTGGTGGGGGTCGAGAATGTGGTGCGCGTGGTCAAAGTGCTCGGCATGGTCAATGTTGGCCCCGACTTTACCAATACCCCCGGTGTCATTCACGGGGCCAGCGATACCTTCCTCGAAGTCTTCGGCGAAGCCGGTCGCCATGCCCGCAGCGCCGTCGGCATGGTCATCCCCGAAAACTATGCCGTTGAAGTCGAAGCTATTTTTGAAGTACAACCGTAGCTAGAAGTTGAGAGTTGAGGGTTAAGGGTTGAGAGAGATAACCCTCAACTCTCAACTCTCAACCCTTAACTCTCAACTAAAAATGTCTTCCCCCATTCGTGTGTTAATTGCCAAAGTCGGGCTTGATGGGCATGATCGCGGCGTAAAGGTCGTGGCGCGTATTTTGCGCGATGCCGGCATGGATGTCATCTACACTGGCTTGCACCGCTCGTCCGAAGATGTCGTCAACGCCGCTATTCAAGAAGATGTCGATGTCATCGGCGTTAGCATGTTGTCTGGCGCACATATGACCCATTTTCCGCGCATCCTCAACTTGCTCAAAGAAAAGGATGCCGCCGACATCATCGTCATCGGCGGTGGTGTCATCCCCGATACCGACGCCGCCACCCTCAAAAACATGGGGGTCGCCGACCTTTTCCTACAAGACACCCCACCCGACACCATCGTCAACTCAGTCCGCACCTTGGTTGAAGCGCGAGGGAAACGCTAGAGAATTACGAATTACGAATTATGAATTACGAATTCAAATGAAGTTCATAATTTGTAACTTTGTATTGGTTAAGTGATGAAGACTGATAACATCATTCAGCTTAAAAGTTATGCCTTTGCGGTAAGAATTGTGCGACTTTATCAGCATTTATCTAAAGAAAATGAGTTTGTCTTGTCTAAACAAGTCTTAAGATGTGGGACAAGTATTGGTGCAAATATTGAGGAAGCCATTGGCGGGCAATCCCGCGCTGATTTTCTTGCAAAACTAGCCATTGCTTATAAAGAAGCCCGCGAAACTGCCTATTGGCCTCGCCTTCTCAAAGACACTGACTATCTCACTGAAACGCAATTTGAAAGTGTTCATAATGACGTTCAAGAGCTTTGCCGTATTATTTCTGCAATTCAAAAATCCACCAAAGAATAATAACCAATTACGAATTAAAAATTACGAATTTGCCTCACAATTCGTAATCCGTAATTCGTAATTCGTAATTGACATGATCCCCTCCCTTGACCTCATCCCCGGCGTGTCGGCAGGCCGCCAACGTGATATCGCACGGCTAATTACCCGCGCCGAAGCCGGCGACGACGAATGTCGCCCTGCAATGACTGCGCTATACCATCACACTGGCAAAGCCCACATTATTGGCATTACTGGCGTGCCCGGCAGCGGCAAATCAACCTTAGTAAAAGCATTGGCTACGGCGGCACGGCAAATGAGGCGGCGAATTGGCATTGTTGCCATCGACCCCTCCAGCCCATTCAGCGGCGGGGCTATTATGGGCGACCGTATTCGCATGAATGATTTATCGGGCGACCCCGGGGTATTTATTCGCAGCATGGCAACTCGCGGCTCATTGGGTGGCCTGTGCCGCGCCGCACTCGATGCTGTCGATGTGCTTGATGCCGCCGGTTACGACTTAATCATCATCGAAACCGTGGGCGTTGGGCAAGATGAAGTTGAGGTCGTGCGAGCTTCGCACACCACCTTAGTCGTCTCAGCCCCGGGGCTTGGCGATGACATTCAGGCCATCAAGGCTGGTATCCTCGAAATTGCCGATATTCACGTGGTAAGCAAATGCGATAAACCCGATGCCCAACGCACCATCGGCGACCTCAAGACCATGCTCATGCTCGATATGCCGCGTGACCCGAATTGGATGCCACCGGTCGTAGGCACAAGCGCCGAATCGGGCAAAGGGATTGATGAATTGCTCAAGACCATCCAAACCCACCATAATTATTTACATTCATCAGGCCACATTCAAGACCGTCTGTGCATGATCGCCGAATCGCGCATTCTTAAGACCGCCGAAGAATTGGTGCGACTGCGTTTTGTGCGGCATCGAGCCGATCATTTTATTGCACAAGTCGCCCAACGCCAACTCAGCCCCTATCAGGCGGCCCAACAATTGTTGGGCTAGTTATGCTTGCACAACAATTATCCATAAGCAGTTATGATTGAAACATCAAAAGCATACAGTTGTTTTTTGATAACATAAAACATTTAATGAAGAGATTCCAAGATAGCGCTCGTTCATCAGTTGCACGACCAAAGCCCGATTAGTAGCATATCTTTATATATAACACTGCAAATATCCATTGATATCCAATTCCTAATTTTCTATTATTCCAATCGGTTTAATTGAAAATCAGTCTTAAGTCCGTTGTTAAAAAGCCATAGAAATGGAATATTTACAGCACGAGAAAATACTGGATATAATTCAAGTATAGCTCGCATAAATTAATAATAATACGAGAATAAATACAGAACATTACAGCTTCGGAGAAAAACAATATGGAAACAATGACAAATACAATGATACACACAAAGACACCACCAGAGGTCATTAAGGTTTCTGCAAACTCACGGTCAACCGCAGTTGCTGGCGCAATTGCTGGGGTTGTGCGTGAAAGCGGGCGAGCAGATGTACAGGCTATCGGAGCGGGCGCAGTTAATCAAGCCATCAAAGCGGCGGCTATTGCGCGTGGCTATTTGTTGCTAGACGGCATCAATGTGATTATCATCCCATCTTTTTCAGATGTTGATATCGATGGCTCAGAACGAACCGCAGTCCGCTTGGCAGTAGAACCTCGCTAACCTCATTAAAAACCTAATTTCGGTTTTCGCATTGCTAGAGTTATATTTACAATCTTTGCATTGCAATCATATCAATATAGCTTCATTTCATTAATTGCGATTACAATAGCAAATAGGTCGGTATATACGCTTGCAAATTTCTAACTTGCATTGCCATACCACAGCCTCTGACGGTGAACTAAGCCCGACAGCGCTGGTGGCATTGGCAGCCCAACTTGGTGTTACAACCCTTGCAATTACAGATCATGACACAATTGCCGCGCACGACGAGGCAATTGCAGCAGGTCTTGCGCATGGGGTGCGCATCATTCCCGGCATCGAGGTCAGTGCGCTTTCGCCGCAAGGCGAAGTGCATATCTTGGGCTATGGGGTGCGGGTCACCTCCCCTACATCGCCTATCGCGCAGCAAATTGCTGGGTTGCGTGAGGTGCGTGACGGGCGTGCACGTAAAATCATTGCCAAATTAGCCAAATTGGGGGTTACGCTCGAATTTGAGCGGGTGCGTACGATTGCGGGTGATGCCGTGGTGGGGCGGCCCCACATTGCCAAAGCCTTGGTTGAAATAGGCGTAGTACGCGATACACAGCAAGCGTTTGATCGTTATTTGGCCGAGGGAAAACCAGCGTTTTCGCCACATCAGGGGCTAACACCAGCCCAAGCCATTCAATTGATTCATAATGCCGGTGGTATTGCCGTATTTGCGCATCCCTCACTCTATGTTGGCAATATTGCCGAATTATTCGGAGATTTGCTCGTTAATGGCTTGGATGGCATTGAGGTCTATCACGCCAGCAACCCGTCAGAACATCGCGCAAGTTACTTGAGTTGGGCGATTAAACATGGCCTAATTGTCACAGGGGGCAGTGATTTTCATCGTGATACACCCGAAGACCGCGCTTTATTTTGCCAATTCTCGCTTTCAAATGAACAAATGGCAAGATTCAACACAGCGCTTGCAGTGCCGCAGGCCTAACTTCATGCTTTAACGCGGTGCGATACGCCTCCAGAGCAATAGCAAACCGCGTTGCATACTATTGCAAAATAGTAGAATGACGCACAATGTTACGAAACTGGAAAGTCTGGCTGGGCATTGTCATCAGCCTCATCGCACTCTATCTCATTTTTAAAGATGTCAATTTTCAAGCTTTGGGCCAAAGCCTTGCTAATGCGCAATTGATTTGGTTTGTACCGGGCACTCTCGCCTTTTTTGCCACCATTGGCTTACGCGGTTGGCGGTGGTCAGTGTTACTCGATAACACCCCATTTTGGCCAACGATGCACGCCTATAACATTGGCTATATGATGAATATGCTCATCCCACTACGGGCAGGCGAAGTGGGCAAGGCTTACGCCATCAGCCAACGCACACCCATCACCATGACAAGGGCGTTGTCATCCATCGTGGTCGAGCGGTTTTTAGATTTGTCGGCAGTGCTCATCATGTTTGCAGGCTTCGCCCAAATTGTGCCAATGCCGCCGCAATTTGTCACAGCTGCCACCATTGGCGGCGTGCTTATTTTGCTCATGGTGCTGGTGTTTGGATGTGTGTTATGGCAATCGGCGCGGGTCGAAACCCTCATCAAAACCATTTGCCGCTATATTCCAAAACTCAATAGCGACATGCTCATCGCCCGTTTTCGTGATATTCGGGCAAGTTTTACCCTCATCAGCACTCCGGGCAAATTATTCTTTGCCATCTTGCTCACCGTTGGGGTATGGGCCACCTCGATTATGGTAATGTATTTTCTGATGGGCGCATTTATGCCCACCGCATGGGTGCAAGCCGGTTTCGTCTCTACCACCACCAACTTAGGGGGGGCTTTGCCCTCAGCCCCCGGCGGGCTGGGCGTGGTGCAGATGTTTGCCACCCAATCGCTTGTTATTCCCTTCGGCATCGATTCAAATGTGGCCGTCGCGTTTGCGTTTGTCTCGGTGATTTATCAAGAGATACTGTTAATTATTTTCGGTTTTATCGGCCTTGCGCGTATGGGGTTACAATTTTCAAATATCAATCGTAAGCAGGGTGCTCAAATTTAGCATTTGGTGCTAATATATACGTATTCTCTTAATTAACAGTGGAAATTAAAATATGTTTTCGCTAAATTCACTATCTCACTATTCTTCATGAAAATAGCGCAAATTCCTGCAAGATGAAGGGTCGATTTTATTATCTCTCCTCTAAGCTACGCTTAGAGGAGAGATAATAAAATCGACAAAACCTTTTGTCAACTTGGAATCTGCTCGAATGTGATAGTAATTTCAGCAAAATCTTTTTTACCACACGGGAAATAAAATGGAAGAGCAAGAAAAAAAAGAAAAAAGAACCGATGTCATGACTTTGGGCTGGTTTGCGCTGGGGTCACTGTTTGGCGCAATGTTATTATTTAGTGCATTAATGATTAGCACCAATGGCGCAATGTTGCAATTATTAAAGGCGGGGGTCGCCACAAACTCACAAGCCGAATTAAAACAAACCGTTAAATCAGCCTTACAAGAGGTGATTGACGAAAGCACCCAACGCAATGGCGCGACCAACAGTCAGCAAGCCCCTGCCGCAGCCGCTAGCAATATTCAAAATGTCTCGTTGCGCCCCAGTAATACCCAAGGCAAGTCCGATGCACCAGTCACCATTATTGAATATAGCGATTTTCAATGCCCTTATTGCTTACGTTATCACACCGAAACCTTCCCGCGTATTTTGCAAGAATATGTAGCCGCCGGCAAAGTCAAAATTAGCTACAAAGAATACCCGGCCTTGGGCGATATTTCATTTTTGGCAGCCCAAGCCGCCGAATGTGCCGCCGATCAGAATGCGTTTTGGGGCTATCACACCGCGTTATTTGACGAGCGAAGCCGCATCGGACGAATCCCACAAAACAAAGCCGATCTGATCAAACTGGCCAGCACCGCCTTAAAAGTTGACATGTCCACATTTAGCAAATGCCTCAACGAAGACCACACAACAGGGCGGGTTCAAATTGATTCGGAAGAAGGTCAGCGTTTTGGGGTGCGTGGCACACCTTCATTTTTAATTAATGGCAAACTCGTGGTCGGCGCGCAACCCTATTCGGTGTTTAAAGCTGCCATTGAAGATGCGCTTAAAAACACAAAATAACCGTGAGTATAGAAACACTATTGGTCGTTGACGACGAGCGAAATATTATTGATCTGATTGAGCTTTATGCCAAACAAGCCGGGTATCGCATATTACGGGCATATGATGGTGCAACCGGCTTACAAATGGCATTGGCTGAACCGCCACCTGCGTTGATGGTGCTCGATTTAATGCTGCCCAAAATTGATGGCTGGGAAGTGTGCAAACGGGTGCGCAACAAGTCAGACCTGCCCATCATTATGCTGACCGCACGTGATGACGATGTGCAAAAAATTGTCGGCCTAGAGTTGGGGGCCGATGATTACATGACCAAGCCATTTAACCCGCGTGAATTGATGGCACGCATCAAAGCCATTTTGCGCAGAACAAACAATCGGAATCCCCCCCCCGCTCCCGATCAAATATTAAGCCTTGGCAAGTTACGGGTCGATGTAGCCCGTCATGAGGTTTGGGTCGAAGACAAGCCGATACAAATGCGGGCCAAAGAATTTGATTTACTCGTAACATTGCTCGAAAACAAAGGCATTGTTTTTACCCGCGAACGCTTACTTGAGGTGGTATGGGGTTTTGATTTTGCAGGTGAAACCCGCACTGTCGATGTGCATGTTGGCCAATTACGCAAACGCATCTCTGGCAGTGGTGTCGAGATCGAAACTGTGTTTGGGGTTGGCTATAAATTGCTCTTGGAAAGTTGAGGAAAAGCCAATATCACTATCCCTTCTCAAGTGTAGCTTGAGAAGGGATAGTGATATTGGCTTTTTTTGTCGTTTATACTCCCACGCTCGTAAACTTCATTTATTCACTCATTCGCTCATTCACGCATTCAACCATTTCCTCATGTCTCAACATAAACTAACGACTCGTATCGTTCACGATGGTGAACACCCAGAACGCAACCGACTAGGCGCACCCACCGTAATGCCAATTGTGTCGAGCGCCACCTATGTGCAAACCAATGCCGAGGGCATCGACTGGGGTTTTGCCAATGTCAACGAAAGCTTCACCTATATTCGGCGTGGCAACCCCACCGTGCAAGCGCTCGAAATTGCCATTGCCTCGGCAGAAGAAACCAAAGGCGCAATTGCCACTGCAACCGGCATGGCCGCCATGTTTTTGGCAATTCAAACCGCGCTCTATACCCCATCACCCAAAAACAAAACCAAACGGGTGTTGTGTGCCCGTGATGTATTTGGCTCGACCTTTACATTGCTTAAAGATGTTTTTGCGCTTCAAGGTTATGAAACATTGCTGTGCGATACCACCAATTTGGCAGAGGTAGCACAAGTAATGGCGACACAGCAACCCGATGTGCTGATTTTAGAGGCAATCTCTAACCCGATGCTGAAAGTGTCAGACATACCGGCCTTAACCGCGATGGCGCACGAAATCGGGGCGCGTGTGATTGTCGATGCCACCATCGCCACACCAGTGCTGCGACGCATGGTTTACGACGGCGTAGACATCATCATGCACAGCGCCACCAAATATTTGAATGGGCATGGCGATATTGCCGCCGGTGCAGTTGCCATTAACGACCCCGAATTATTAAAAAGCGCCCAAAAATTCTCACGCTTGATCGGGCTAAATTTGGCCCCTTATGAGGCGCGAATGGTGTCACGTGGGATGAAAACGCTGACCTTGCGAATGAAGCAACAATGCGCCAACGCCAATGCCGTAGCCGCTTGGCTGGCAGAGCAACCTGCCATTAAAACCGTCTTTCACCCCAGCTTGCCCAATCACCCCCAGCACGAGTTGTGTAAACGCCTATTTAATGGGCATTTTGGGGCAGTGGTGTCGTTTGAATTGGTTAATGCCAGCCGCAGCGCCGTGTTTGGCCTGATGGACCGCTGTAAGATCATCACCCCCACCACTAGCATTGGCGATATTTATACCTTGATGACCTACCCGGCCATTTCATCACACCGCGATATCGCGCCCGAAGAACGCGCCAAACAAGGCATCACCGATGGTCTTGTGCGCCTCTCGGTCGGCATCGAAGATGTCGAAGACATCATCGCCGACCTTGCACAAGCACTGAGCTAATGGTTAATGGTTAATGGTTAATGGTTAATGATTAACAATTGACCATTAACCATTAACCATTAACCATTAACCATTAACCATTAAAACCGTTTTAACCACTGGTTCAGGTTTGTGCTTGAGTAAGGCAAGGCCAGCGGCAAATTGAACCAACGGCAGACGATGGGTGATAAGTGGGCGCACATTGAGTGCGCCATTTTCAATGCGGCGCAAGGTTTCGACAAACACGGCTGAGGTATAAGCAAACACGCCATGCAGCCGCAAATCTTTGAGGCAGGCCAGATCAGGCGAAAGGCGAATATGGTGATCACCGCCCGCGATACCGACTTGCACGACTGTGCCGCCACGTCGCACCAGATCGAGCGCCAATAGCACTGCCTGCGGATTGCCCGCCGATTCAAACACCACATCCGCCCCGCGCCCCTCAGTCATGGCCTTCACCTGTGTGTCTGCCCCTTCGGCCAATGTCACATAATCGGTTGCGCCAACGGCGCGTGCAAAACCTTCGTTATTACGATCAACCCCAACCGCGATGATGCGCCCCGCACCCAAAGCCTTGGCCCACGCCACCCCCAACAGCCCAATTGTGCCCGGGCCAATGACGACCACCGTGTCACCAGATTGCACCCCTGCCCGCAACAAGCCATGCCCGGCACAAGCAGCGGGTTCGGTTAATGCTGCCACCTCAAACGGCAAATCAGGGCTAAAGGGATGGGCCAAATCAGCCCGCACCGCCACAAAATCAGCATAGGCACCGGGCAGGGTAAAGCCAAATTCGTTATAGTATTGGCACAAGTTGGTTTGCCCACACTGGCAAAAATAACATTTGCCGCAAAAATGATGCCCTTCTACCGCTACCCGATCACCCACCTTGAGGTGAGCAACCTCGCTGCCAACTGCCAACACTGTGCCAGCCCATTCGTGGCCCGGTTGGCAGGGGTAACGTACATAATCGGCGGGGCGCGTGCCTTCATAGACTTCGACATCGCTGGCACAAATGCCTACCACCTCCACCCTCACCAAGGCTTGGTTGGGCGCAATACTTGGCATCGCACAGTCAACAATAGTTGCGTGGAAGGGTTTTTCAATCACAACAGCTTTCATAATTAAAGGATTTGGGATTAAGATTAGGGATAATCATAAACTGAAATTTACGCAATCGCTCATCCTCAATTCTTAACCCTTAATCCATTTCTATGAACCCCAATCCCCATCGCCGAGGGCCGCGCCCTTCATCTATAAAACCCAATAAAAATAAGCCTTGGCGCGAACGGCTAAAAGATGCACGCGACGCATTTAAAAATATGCCACGTGCGCTCAAAATGGTATGGGATGCCCATCGATGGGGATTTATTGGCATGATGGTGGTGACATTGGTGTCGGCTTTGTTGCCAGCGGCACAGGCATGGGTGGGCAAATTGATTGTCGATGCCGTTGTGCAGTCGATTTCGCAAAAAAACACCCTTGCAAATTTAGATTCATTGGCGGCATGGGCGCTGGTTTATGACACATTACAACCAGCCCTACCCTATTTATTGCTCGAATTTGTCTTCATCATCATTAGCAGCCTCATCAACCAAGCACGGCGACTGCTCGACCATGTGTTAAATGCCAAACTCTCAAACGAGATCAATACCGCCATCATTCGCAAGGCGCTCACGCTCGATTTGCAATATTTTGAAGACCCAACTTTTTACGACAAACTGCAAAATGCCCGTCGTGAATCCAATTGGCGTGTGTTGAGTATTGTCAACACTGGGTTTATGCTGGTGCAAAACCTCATTACGCTCATTTCGTTTGCGGTGTTGTTGCTGGCCTTTAGCCCATTTATTACGCTGTTACTCTTTGGGGCCAGCGTGCCGGCCTTTATGGCGCAAATGCGTTATAGCCAACTCACTTTTCGTCTATTAAGTTGGCGTGCTCCCGAAGCCCGTCGCATGAATTATTTTGAATATTTGCTCACGGTTGATCATAGCGCCAAAGAAGTGAAGTTGTTTGGATTGGGTGAATCACTGCTCAAGCAATACCAAGATTATTTTTGGAAGTTTTATCACGAAGACACGACATTGGCGGTTAAACGCAGCGGCATTAGTGTGGTGTGGGGCTTGGTCAGCAGCCTCAGTTTTTATATCGCCTATGCGTGGATCATTTTTCGCACCATCACCCAAGGTATTACGTTGGGCGGTATGACCTTGTATTTATCGCTTTGCCGCCAAGCACAAGGCTTATTTCAAGGCATTTTTTCAAATATCAATTCGCTTTACGAAAGCGGGCTATTTTTAGACAATTTATTCTCGTATTTGGCGTTACAGCCGCAAATGGTGCTCACCAACAAGTCTATCACCGCGCCGCGCCCGATCAAACGTGGCTTTGAGTTTCGCAATGTGTCATTTAAATATGCTGGGCGCAGCGAATATGCATTGCGTGGGGTGAATTTAAGCATTGGGCCGGGCGAAAAGATCGCGCTGGTGGGGGCCAATGGTGCAGGTAAAACCACGCTCATTAAATTAATGACACGACTATATGAGCCCAGCGAGGGCCAAATTTTGCTCGATGGCGTTGACCTGCGCGATTATGACTTGAATAGCCTGCGTGACAGCATCGGCGTAATCTTTCAAGATTTTGTCGAATATCAGGCCTCGGCCCGCGACAATATTGGCTATGGGCAAATTAAAGCACTAAAAGATGAACCACGGATTAAAGCCGCCGCCGAGCGCGGCGGGGGCAATGAAGTAATTGACACATTGCCCCAGCAATACGACACCATGTTAGGCCGCTGGTTTGACAAAGGCAGCGAGTTATCGGGCGGGCAATGGCAAAAAATTGCGCTCTCGCGAGCCTTTATGCGTGATGGGTCGGTGCTAGTGCTAGATGAACCAACGGCGGCCTTGGACGCTGAGAAAGAATATGAAATTTTTCAGCGTTTTCGTGAGCTAACCGAAGGCAAAATTGCCATTCTGATCAGCCATCGCTTTAGCACCGTGCGCATGGCCGACCGCATCGCCGTGATTGAAGGCGGGCGCATTAGCGAACTCGGCACACACGCCGAATTGATGCAGCTTAATCGCACCTATGCCAAGCTTTTTAATATGCAGGCTGAGGGATATCGGTAACCATCACTTAACCGCGCTTCGCACCTATTTAAATATCGGCAATACCCAATTCACGCAAACGGGCCGCCAGCCGCGATGCTTTGGCCTCGGCTTCATCAGCACGCAATTTGGTTTCTTTTAGATCTTGTTCTATCTGCTTCAAGTTTTGCTCTGTTTGTTTCAGGTTTTGTTCTGCTAAATCAGCACGTTCTTTACCTGTCAAAATCACATTGCCGTCACGGTCACACCAACGCAACCACGCATATTCCGTGTTTTCAAATTGGCCTTGCCAACGGGTTAAACCCAACTCAAGTTCCTCAAACCACAAGGTTGGCATCCGCACATAATTGCGATTATTGCGCGAATAGGCAATGACGCTTTGCCCATCCATTTCACGGCGCAATTCGCCCATTGGGTCAAATACCACATAGTAATCGACCCGCAACATTAAATAATCGAGCAATTTGTCTTTCAACTCGTTGCCTTGGTGGTTAGACACAATTTCAATCACCAAATCGGGCAATTTACCAAATTCCCAAATGAGATAGCTTTTCACCTCGTTCATGCGTTTACCGTGTAACGGATCCACATTTAGGCTGAACAACACATCAGGAACCACTGCTGCTGGGTTAACTGGCCGTGCAAACACGCCAACATTGGCAGTGGCAATAAACCGTTGTCCATATTGCGAATGTTGCCACGATGCATACAGCGGCTCAGTCAACAAACGCATCTGCTTTTCAGAAATTAAGTTATCCACGGGTGCATCATCCGAAGTAATGAGATGGCTGGTTTCAACTTCAAATGTGCCGTCTGGGCGCATTCGCGTATATTCGCCAACCTGTGTGTAACCCACTGATTGAGGGATTTCATCAAGGGCATTGACTTCAACCGTAACCATATTTTTATTATAGTGCTCAGTAGAAAGTGCAAAGTAGAAAGTGCAAAGTGGAAAGTAGAAAGTGCTGAGTGCTGAGTACTGAGTGCTAAGTTTAGAGTAATGTGCCACTATTTAACACTAATCACTTGATTCTTTGCACTTTGCACTTTGCACTCAGCACTCAGCACTCGTTACTCTGTATAATGGGTGCGTGGATGGATTGGAATTAGCGCGGTTGGCTGTAAGCGCCGCAGAAGATAAAAAAGCAGAAGACATTGTGTTGCTCGATTTGCGCAACATATCGGGCGTGGCAGATTATTTTGTCATTTGTTCGGGTAATGTGTCACGGCAAATCGATGCAATTGCTGACAATATTCAAGAAATGTTGAAAGCTGAAGACAAAACAATTAAACGACGTGTTGAAGGCCCCGGTGATTCGGGTTGGGTCTTGTTAGACTATGGCGATTTGGTGGTGCATATTTTCACCCCCGCCCGCCGCGCATTTTACAACCTTGAAGGCCTTTGGAAAGCCGCACCCGTTTTATTGCGAGTGCAATAGAAGAGAGCCAAGAATCAAGAATACAGATTACAGATTACAGATAGCACTCTTTACTCTTTACTCTGTATTCTTGGTTCTTGGTGCTTACTCCCCATGAATTGTATTGGCCCAAATGCACGTGAATATTTGCGGCATGGCTTTAAGCAAATGGCCGACGCGCTTGAGGTGACACTTGGCCCACGTGGGCGGCTGGTGGCGGTCGAGCGTGACTCGCGGCGCAAGGCCCCCGAATTGCTCAACGATGGCGCACGTTTAGCCCGCCGATTTTATGGCTTGCCTAGCCGTTTTGAAAGCATGGGCTTGCTGATGGCGCGGCATTTGGCGTGGCAAATCGAAGAAGAAGTGGGCGACGGCAGCACGATGGCCGTTGTGATGGCGCGACGCTTAATCGAAGATGGCTGCCGCTTAATTACGGCTGGGGTAGACCCGATGTTGCTGCGCCGCGCCCTCGAAAAAGCCCAACCATTGGTGATTGAAGCCCTCAAAGCCCAAGCACAACCAATGGACAGCACCGCCCCCATCATTGCCCTCGCCCAAGCCCTGATCGGCAATGCCGAACTCGCCAAACATTTGCACGAATGTTTTGACGTGGTTGGCCCGCAAGGGGCCATTGAAGTGCGACCCAGCAACAGCGTCACCCACGACCGCGAATATATTCAAGGCGCATTATGGAACAAGGGCTGGGAGTCACAATCATTTGCCACCCATGGCGGCGAAGCGATTTTAAGCAACCCCTACATTTTGTTTACCACCCATCGCCTCAGCGCGGCCACCGACCTCATGCCCATTATGCAAAAGGTGGCCGAGCAAGCCCACACCAAACAACGCGGCTTGGCGGTGGTGTCATTTAACATTGAGGGCGAAGCGCTCAATTTGTTGGTGATGAACAAACGGCATGGCACACTGCCAACTTTGGCCGTCAATGCACCGGGCGCGGGTGACGAGCGTTTCGATATTTTGCAAGACTTGGCAACGCTGTGCGGCGGCAAACTCGTCGCCGAAGAAGCTGGGCATCAGTTGGAAAATGTGGCACTGGCCGACCTCGGCAGCGCCGATGAATTTCGCGCCGTGCGCTCAGCCTTCACCCTCATCGGCGGCAAAGGCCGTCCGGCAGCCATTCGGCAACGTGTGGCCGATATTCGCAAACAAATTGCCAAAACCAAAGACCACGATATTCGCAACCAATTATTTGAACGGGCCGGCAAACTAAGCGGCGGCGTTGCATTGTTGCGGGTGGGCGGGGCCACCGAAACCGAGCGCGAATTTTATAAAACCCGCTGCGAAGATGCGGTACGCGTGATACGAGCGGCGATGGAATCTGGCGTGGTGGCTGGCGGCGGCTGGGCTTATATTTATGCCGCTCAAACGCTGCAACAAACTGCGCTGACAAATGAGGGTTATGATGACGATGCGCTGGCCCGCTCATTATTGGTGGCTGCGCTTTGCCAACCCGCCCGCGCCATTTTACGCAATTCAGGCTACGACGCGGCAGCCATTGTCCCCATTCACCCCACCCCCACGCCTATGCGCAACACCGCGCTTGGCTTTGATGTGACCCAAGGTGATATGGTAGATATGTTTGCTGCCAATATTGTTGACCCAGTGAATGTATTAATTGCGGCGTTTCGGGCGGCGCTCAGTGCCGCCATCATGATTTTGACCACCGAGGCGCTCATTCATAAACCCCGTGATAACCGTGACAAAGAGGTCACGCTAGACCCTTAAACACCCTTTCAAACTCGCTTTTTACAAAGCAATGTTAAACCATGACAAACGCACTTCAAAAACCCACTCAACCCACCGATTGGCAAGCCGCTGGCGGCTGGTATGGCGGAACCGTATTTGATCTTGCCGTGAATGCTGACACAAACACCCCTTGGGCCTTGGCCGCGACCTTGGCTGGGGTGTATCGATCAACCGATGGCGCAAAAACTTGGGCGTTAACACAGGCCGGCTTTAATGAAGATAGCGCTGTGCGGGTGCTGGCGGCGGCAGGTAACATCGTCTTTGCCGCCACCCAAAACAAGCGGCTATTTCAATCGGGCGATGGCGGGCAAACGTGGCACGAGGTAAGCGCTTGGGCAGGCGTTGGCATCATTAACGCGATTGCCATTGCGCCTAATTTTGCCGCCAATGACACCGTGTTTGCCGCCACCGACAACGGCATTTATCGCTCGTTTGATCGTGGTGAATCGTGGCAATTGGGCGATTTTGGCTTGGTCGATAGCGAAATTTTGTGTTTGGCGGTGTCGCCCAATTTTGACGATAGCGAATTGTTGTGGGCGGGCAGCGCATCAGGCGGCTTATATCGCTCACCCAATGCAGCGCGGGCATGGCGCGAGACCGGCGATGGCTTAGACGACAGCGCAGTGCAGTGCTTAGCGGTGTCGCCGCATTTTGCCCAAGACAAAACGTTGTTTGCCGGATTAGAGACCGGCGGGGTGTTTATCTCGCGTAATGCTGGTCTTAATTGGCAAAGTATCGGGTTGCAAACCCACATGGTGCATTGTATGCAGCTCACCGCCGATGGCCTGTGGGTCGGCACCGATGAGGGTGTTTTTATGACCCATGCACCCAATTATGACGACTGGGCGCACAGCCTTGTCAGCGAAAACCCAGTGCTGGCGGTGGCAAACCTTGATGCGACCCATTGTTTGGCCGGGTTATGGGAGATTGGTTGTTGGGCAACAACAGATGGCGGCACAACATGGACCGCAAGCAACAACGGCCTTGCGGCCCAAATTCCACCCCAAGCCTTTCAATTGCCCAATGGCCGCATTTACTGCTTGTCGAATCAATCCTTGGTGCGCTCAGATGATGCTGGGCAAACATGGCAAACCGTGATGCGCCAAAGCACCTCGGACGAAAGCAACATCCTATCAAACCTCACCCCACTGCACTGCGGCGACGAAATGGGCGTAGTGTTAGCCAGCCCCACCCGCCTAGAATTTTTTGATTTATTGGGCGTTTATAACAGTTCGGGCTATACGCCCCAGCCGCCCATCGAGGCTGGCGCACAGCGCCAAATTGGCTGTATCGTCAAACAGGCGACAGTGTCTGAGGCTTTAGCAGTGGTATATCTGTCGAAACAATTGCATGTGTCGGCAGATGCTGGCAAAACATGGCGCAGCGCCCCCGGCCCCAATGATGACGGCACGCCCTTGCAGGCCGAAATTACCCACGATGGGGCCATTCATATTGTGACTTATATTGCCAAAAATGAAGAAGATGCTGACGGCGACCTGATCGAAGATGAGGTGCGTTTTATTGGGCGGGTGTGGCGTTGGGAATCGGTTGATGGCGCATTGCCGCAATCGGCTGATGATTGGACGCTATTAACCACTTTGAATGGCTTGCATGTGCCGCTGGTCAGCCTTGTCAATGGCAATGAAGCCTTGTTGATTGGGGCGCAAAACAGCCTCACCCGTGTGCTGCGTGATGCCAACGGCAAACTACAGGCCCATGCGTTCACCCTCGAAGAAGGCATGAATGTCACAGGTTTGGCGCGTTCGCCCCACTTTGCCAGCGATCATCGTCTGATTGCGGCCACCAATCGCGGGGTATTGGCCTCGGTTGACGAAGGGCAATCGTGGCAACCCTTTGGCAATGTCTTGGCGAGTCGCTCGGTGGTCGGGCTGCTCACCCAAGGCCCAAGCTTGGGTGCGGTCACGCTGGGTGGGGCGGTTTGGCGGGTTTAGATTTTTTCAAGCAAAGACGCCAAGGCGCACAGAAAGATAATTAAGTGAAATTGGGCGTATAGCCCTCCCTCCTCACGCTTTCAGCCTGGGGAGGGAATTCTCACACATTCACGCCTTCGCGTTCAATTCGATTGTGGCTGTTGAAAAGCCAGATAGATCTGCCAAGTTTTGCGCCATAATGCTGCCGAGTGGGGCAGTTGCAGACCAAAAATCTCATTTAACACCGCCATAAATTCGTCTTGCGATTGCACAGTGTGTTCGGTCATGGCGTTGGCGGTGGTGGTATAAAGCAATGCCCCGCGTAGCGTGATGATACGATCATCAAGCATTTTGTGG
>CAZLOF010000012.1:11256-20885 GCA_964560745.1 uncultured Thermoflexus sp. | reverse complement strand
CCCTCCTCAGCCACCTACCCGCGTGGGTTTCGTGGTTATGCCCTTCTGCTTAAAAATAACGCAAATGTTCGCAATCTTTGGCTCGGTCAAGTTGTCTCAGATATTGGCGATTGGTTTAACACCGTCGCCGTGCTTGGGTTAATTCTTGAACTCACCAACAGCGCCTTGGGCGGCAGCCTACAAGTGGTGTTGCAATATTTGCCCTCGGCCATCTTTGGCCTATTTATTAGTGGCTATGTCGCTGACCGCTTTGACCGCCGCAAAGTCATGATCGTTTCGCATATTGCGCGGGCATTGGTGGCGTTGTCATTTTTGTTCATTCGTTCAGCCGATACCATTTGGATCGCCTATGTCGCCACCGCCATGCTATCAATTGGGCAATCATTCTTTAATCCGGCCTCATCGGCGGCCTTACCCAATTTGTGCAAACCCGAAGAATTGCCCAGCGCCGTCTCGCTGCAACAATCGTCATTTGCTGGCATGTTGTTTTTTGGGGCCTTTGTTGGCGCTCTTGTCACCGAATGGTTTGGGCGCGAGACTGCCTTTATCTTAAATGGCCTTTCATTTTTGGGGGCGGCTTGGTTTATTGCGCGGGTAAAAGCCAACTTTAGCAATGAAAGCAGCGCCCAAGCCATGTCAGGCGGCAGCACCTTACGCGCCCTCACCGATGGCTTTCGCTATCTTAAACTAAACCGCCAAGTGTTGGCCTTTGTGCTTTTTAAGCCCATTTGGGGCATCACAGTGGGGGCAATCGGCTTATACAGCGCTTACGCCTATCAAGTTTACAATGTTGGGGCCACCGGCATTAGCTGGCTTTATGCTGGGCGTGGGTTGGGCGGTGTTATCGGCCCGGTGGTGTTTACAGCGCTTATCGCGCCCAAAAACACCCGCCAATTTATCATGGTGCTAATGTCTGCCGTTGTACTCATTTTCGCCGGTTATGGCATTTATGGCATCAGCACCAGCCCTGTCATTGGTGCAATTGGAACTTTTATTGGGCATTTGGGCGGGGCCAGCGTATTTGCCTTTACCCGTCTTTTTATGCAACGCGAAGTGCCAGATCGTTTACGTGGGCGCGTATTTTCGCTCGATAGCGTGGCATTTTGGCTTGCCAATTCGGCTTCTACCTTGCTAATGGGTTATTTGGCGACCCAAATGATGCCCCAAACGGTGGTTTTGGGCGGGGTGTTTTTAACCACGCTGTTGGCCCTTATTTGGGGTGCGATTATGTGGACGCGGACGCGCTAGCCGCCGCTCGCCGTGATTTGCGACGCAATTTTTCATATACCGCTTGCTCGCCATCAAACAAGGTCAAATCGATATGATAGTCGTCGCTTACGATCACGCCTTCAGCTTCTAAATGTTCACGCTGTTGCAATTGCGAATCGGGGCGACTGCTATTTGAGATTCGACCTTGCGAATTGATCACGCGCCACCAAGGCACTTTTTTGCCAACAGGCAAGGCGTTTAAGGCATAGCCCACCACACGGGGCAAACTAGGGCGGCCCAATTGCCGCGCCACCCCGCCATAACTCATCACCCGCCCTTTGGGGATGAGTTTGACAATCGCGTAAATCTGTTCATAAAGCTCAGACATCACATCTTGGGAGAGATACGAAGATTCTTGCCAAAGTCAGTATTCTTCGTTAAGTTATGCTTAACGAAGAATACTGGCTTTAGCATATCCTCAATTTTTACCATCTGCTTGGGCGCGGCTAAATTCGGCTTGGGCAGCCGCCAATTTAGCGGGATCAAGCAACAACCCTACCGCCGTCAAAGCCATCGCCTTGGCGGCATTTAGCATGGCGCGTTGCCCTTCATCCGAAATCGCCGCTTCTCGAAATGCATCGGTATGGGGTGAAACACCCTTTGGCGCAATTTTAAGATAGGGGTGAATCGATGGCACTTTTTGGCTCACATTGCCCATGTCGGTGCTACCCAACCCCGATTCTTTCATTTCTTGCCAAGGAATCCCTAACCGATCGAGTGTATCGGCAAACAAATCCTCCATCGTGCCATTCGAAATCATATTGTCATAGCGTGATTCTTCAATGATGTTAAATTCGACCTTGGCCCCGGCAGCCATTGCCGCCCCTTCGGCACAGCGCTGCAATTTTGCCAAAGTTTCGTCGGCATATTTGCGGTCGGCGGCGCGCACGCGAAACTTGGCGCTGGCATACTTTGGCACAATATTGGGCGCTTGCCCACCATTGGTAATAATGCCATGAATACGGGTATCGCTGCGCAAATGTTGGCGCAAGGCGTTGATGCCATTGTAGGTTTGAATAATGGCATCAAGCGCATTCACCCCATCTTCGGGGTTGGCAGCGGCATGGGCTGGTTTGCCATGCATATGAATTTCAATCGTCGTTGCCGCAAGGCTTTCGGCGTGAATACCACTGCTATCGAGCGGATGAAACATCATCGCCGCCGAAACCTCATCAAACACCCCGCGATTGGTCAACAAAACTTTGCCGCCGCCGCCTTCTTCGGCTGGGCAACCAATCACTTGCACCCGCCCGGGCAAACGGTCTGACACTTCGCGCAAAGCCAAGCCCGCACCCAGCGCGGCGGTGCCAATCAGATTGTGCCCGCAGGCATGGCCTAATCCGGCCAAGGCATCATATTCGGCTAAAATAGCAATGGTGGGTTGCCCAACACTTGCCTTGCTCGGCGCAGTTGCTACAAAGGCCGTTTCAATATCGGCAGCAGCGCGGTCAACTTCAAACCCACGCCGTTCTAAATGCGATGTGAGCAACGCAGCGGCTTTGAACTCTTTATATTGCAATTCGGGGTTTTGATGAATTTCGCGGCTAATGGCAATGAGCATCGGGCTATCACGGTCAACAGCGGCGATGACAGCGGCCTCGATTTCGGCGCGTTCGGCAGGGGTAATCAATGTTGTCATATCGGAATTATAAATTTATACTAGGCAAGGCTCAAAATACGGTTTTCGCCGATTTCACTAACGCCTCTCAAGCGTAGCTTGAGAGGCGTTAGTGAAATCGGCACTTCATTTTTTAAGTATTTGTTCTATCTGTTTTATAAAACATGACAACACATAAAACCTTCCCAAAAGCGGTCATCATTGGCGCTGGTATTGGCGGTTTAAGCGCCGCCATTCGCTTGGCCCAGCAAAAATGGCAGGTCACTGTCATCGAGCAATTAGAGCGCCCGGGCGGCAAAATGGGCCAAGTGCAAGCCGATGGCTACCGTTGGGACACCGGGCCATCGGTCATCACCATGCGGCATGTATTTGAGCGTTTGTTTCACGAGGCCGGGCGACGGCTCGAAGATTACCTCGATCTTGTGCCGCTCAACCCAATCACCCGTTATTTTTGGCGCGATGGCCTGACGCTAGATGCAACAGCCGATCGCGAAGCCATGTGCGCCCAAATCGCCCAATTTAGCCCGCGGGATGTCGATGCTTATGTGCGTTTTATGGCTTATGTGCGCCGTTTATACGAGGTCATCGGCGACCCATTTTTATACCGCCAACGCCCGGGGCTGCGCGACCTGCTGCGCCTGCCGTTGACCGATGTCTTTAAAATCGACGCGCTGCGTAGTATGCATACGGCCATTCGCGCCCATTTTCATGACCCGCATCTGGTGCAATTGTTTGATCGTTTTGCCACTTACAATGGCTCATCGCCTTATCTCGCTCCGGCCACGCTCAATGTTATTGCCCATGTTGAAATGGCGCTGGGGGCGTGGTACCCACGCGGTGGGGTATATCAATTGGCCTTGGCGCTTGAGCGACTGGCACTTGAATTGGGGGTTGAAATACGCTATAACTGTGCCGCACAACGTATTTTATTGAATGGCAACCGCGCCGAGGCGGTATTGTTGCATGATGGTAATACCTTGCCTGCCGAGGCCATCATTTGTAATGTAGATGTAACCCACGCCCGAAAAACGCTTTTTCCGTCATCATTTACCGATCAACATCAGCGCCAAACGCTCGCCCCCAGTTGCAGTGGGCTGGCTTTGCTCATCAAGTCTTCCACAATCCATCCGCAATTGGCACACCACAATATTTTTTTTGGCGACCCTGCCGACTATGCCCGTGAATTTGACGATATTTTTCGCCGCCACCTGCCGCCCAACGACCCCACGCTTTATGTTTGTATCACCAGCAAAACCGACCCTGATCATGCCCCGATCGACTGTGAAAATTGGTTTGTGTTAGCCAATATGCCTTATCTCGGCCCCAATTTTGATTGGCAAACCCAAGGCGCAGACTACATAGAAAAATTGAAAATGGATTCCCCCCAACTTTCAACTTTCAACTTTCAACTTTCAACTTTAAAAATAATGACCCCACAGTGGCTACAAAACACCTATGGCGGTAATTGTGGGGCTATTTATGGCTTTTCGTCAAACTCACGCACAGCGGCGTTTATGCGTCCGTCCAATCGCATTCGCGGCCTGCGCGGGGTTTATTTTGCGGGCGGCAGCGCCCATCCGGGGGGCGGGGTTCCGTTGGTTGCGCTGTCTGGCATCGCCGCCGCCGAATGTGCAGCCTCGGCATAAGATTCAGCATCGCATTATTAGGCATCGCTCACCTTTGGGCTTTAAAATCGCCCCAAAATCCAATGACTACATTTTCACGTCGCGCCATGCTTCAGCAACTGGGCGCATTATTAGGCGGGGCGGTCTTAACCGCGTGCGGGACATCGGCCCCAAATAACCCAGCCGCCGATGCAGCTAAGCCTAAACCCACCTCGAACCCCAACGCGCCCATCGTCACCCTCGATATTAGTATCAAAGGTGAAGAACTAAAATTTGACAAAGAGCAACTCGAAGCCCCAGCCGGGTCACGCATCACTGTGCGACTAAACAACACCTCGGCGGCTACCCCCCACAATTGGGTGCTGGTGACAAGCGGTAGTGAGGAGGCCGTTGGCAACGATGGCATCAGCGCAGGCGAAAAGAATAGCTATATTAAACCCAATGACCCGCGTGTTTTGGCTTTTACAAAATTAGCTGGCCCACGTGCTACCGCAGAGGTCACTTTTGATGCACCATCACCCGGCACTTATACCTACATTTGCACCTTTCCGGGGCATCATTTTTTGATGAAAGGCAAATTGGTGATTAAATAAAAACCACCCACAAGAAGTAATGCCAAACTCATTATCCCTTGGTGTTTGGATTGGGCACGCCCAATCCAAATACCAAGGGAGAGTGATTTCGGCGAAAATTTGTTTTACTTGCCCTGTTTTATCGAGAAAATCCTAAAATTAAATTTTCATCAGTTCATAGTAAACACTGCACCACCTTCAAGATTTGTTGTATAATTGCCTCCGTCTGAAGCGAAAGCAAAGGACGAATGTTCCTCGATAGCTCAATGGCAGAGCAACCGGCTGTTAACCGGTAGGTTACTGGTTCGAATCCAGTTCGGGGAGCTTTTTATTTTTCATCTTTTACATTCATCGCGCCAATCGTGCTTGAATGGTATTAAACCAAATCTCGCTGATTTGATCGTAACCAATCGCATTAGGGTGGTTCCCGTCATCGGCTAACGTGGCCGGGGTGGTAAAAATAGTCGTGGCAAAAAAATCGGCGATGGCGGCCTCTTGTTGGGCGGCAGTTTGGGCGATGGCACTGTTATAGCGCCCCACTTGCGCTGACATACGCAACACCTCAGCCGCCGATATGCCGGTAAATACAGCGTTGCGCCGTGTTGCATCAGTTGCCACCGGGCGCTTGGATTGATCATCGAGCAACGCTATTACAACAATTGCGCCTGTTGCCCGCAAACGCCGCACAATCGTGTCGATATTACTGGCAAAATGGGCGGCATCGCGCACATCGTCGGCAGGCGCAGGGTTGTTATATTCATATAAATACCACAAATCATTACTGCCAATCCATACCAGTGCCACGCCTTGTCGCCCTTGGCTACGGGCATTATTCAGGACCGCCTCGGCTTGGGTTAATTGCGATGGCAAGCCTTGGTCGCCATTGATCAACGCATCTGAGTTCCAGCCCGATTTGCCCAAATTGAGCATCGTTGAGCCATTACGTAGGCTTTGCAAACGCGGCAACAAACGTCGCGGAAACCCACCGCCTTGAGCCGAGTCATCTCGTTCACCTTCGGTTAGGCTATCGCCCAAAGCCACAACCGTGAGTGGGCCAACTGTATTGCTTGGGCGCGGCGTAGCCGTAGCAGCAGGCGGGCGGGTGGGGGTAGCGGCCACGCTGGTGCTGCCGCCTTTTACCAAAGCTGGCAATAAAACGGTAGGTGTTTGCGATGGGCGGCTGGTGGTGGTAGATTGAGCCGCTGCTGAGGTGGCTGTAGTGGTGGGCGTTACAGTTGTTTGCGCCACAGGTGGTGCGCCAACACCAGCCGCCCCACCAGCATAGGCCCCAATTGCAGCCGCAGCGGTTCGGCTAATGCCAGCCCGATCAAACAAAACCGTGTTGTTGGTAGGGCCAGCAGGCACGGTTGGGTGCGTGGGCGCATCGGCCCACGAGAAATCTGGGATGGCGATAGCCGCTATACCTAATAAATTACCGCCCGATAATGGGCGAAAATCGCCGGCATTGGGGTTGCTCAATTGTGGTTCGAGGCTGTTGATGCGATTATCGGCCCGCAGTTGGGCAGCATTACAGGCTGGGTTGCTGGCGGCACACCCTTGCGTATTGCCTTCAACCCCCAACGGGTGCGTGGTTGGCCCGTTCCAAATAATATTGCCCCGAATACGTAAATTGTCGTCGGCGCGGGCGGGGCTAGCCACATTGCTATTGGTTGGCGGGGTGATGGCCGGTTGCACCGTCAAGTGTTGCCATTGGCTTTGCATTCCGGTTGGGTTGTAAAAAATGTTGTTATATACAAAAAGATTGCGATTAGGAATAAAAGATTGCTCATCTCCTAATACAGTCCATGCTCCGGCTGCGTGAAGTGGACGACACCGCTCGATCTCGCCACCATCGCAACCATGCCCGCCAAAAACGGCCTCAAAAATATGGCTACGTTGGCCGGTGCGATAGCAGGTATTGAAGGCAAAAAGCACGTTATAAGCGCCATTCGCCCCAAAACACGCCCCTTCAACCTCATGAATGACATTATTAACAAACTGCACCCCGTAAGCCTCGTAATGCAACCATGGCGATACCATAAATTGCACACCAGCGCCCTGCCCGGCGGTAAAACCCCCGGTGCCACAGTTTGCAAACTCGTTGCCCTCGACTCGAAAATAAGCCGAGCCGCCTTTTAAATAAGCGCACCAGTCATTGGCCTGTGAAAACCGATTGCCGATGAGATGCCCATATTGAACCGCAACCGCGTCAAATGCATTATCACCTGCACCTGAAATATCGCTGTCTTCGATATAAACATATTGCGATTGATTAACCTTGATGGTCTCAGTTTGCCCGGCATCACGGCGGCTTTTAATATTCATACGTCGTAGCAGCAAATGATCACAGCGTTCACATTGAAAGGCATCGCCGCCGGTGGATGAAACATCAATATTGAGATCTTGCAGGTAGACATAACTAACATTTAGAAATTGCGGTTGCCCACTGCCACCGCCGCTAGGCCGAAATGTGACCGTGCCCGGGCCATCGGCGGGGTCGATCAAGATTGGGAATTGTGCTGTGCCGCGTTTGTCCTCTAAATAGGTCCCAGCATATTGGCCCGGTGTAAGGCGAATGCGATAGCCGGTATTGATCAGTGTGCCGCTTGGCAGGCTGTTCCATGCGGTGCGCAAACTACGAAAGGCGCGATCACGGGCGCTGCCATCATTACTATCGTTCCCGCCAGTGGCATCTACCCACACATCATGCAAGGTTGGGTTGCCAATGTCATAACGCCCGTTGTTAGGGGCAAATTGTTTGGGGCTAACTATTGGCGAGGCTGCGGCTATGGGTTGGGCATTAATAGCAGGCGCGGCTGCGGGTTGCGTTTGCTGACGAGTAGGAATACCACAGGCCGACAAGGTTAAGCTCAGGCCAATAATTGCAAAAGTGATGCGAGACAATGTGAAAAATTTCATATCTGTTCCTTTTGTAGCATGATGTGTCATTCAAAAGTTCACGAAATTTCACAATTGTCTATAGTAATCACATCTTGCAGTTGCAAGCATTGGGTTGTTTATGCGCATAAACAGGCTATGATAGACCCATGTGCAGAAGTATTAAACAGTTGCGCAAGGCCGATGCGCCCGCAACTGACGCTGAGATACGTGCCGCCGCATTGCAATTTGTGCGCAAAATTAGTGGTTATCGCACCCCATCTCGGGGGAATCAGGTGGTATTTGAACAGGCAGTTGCGGCAATTACGGCATCAACCCAACAATTGTTGACCCAATTACAAGCCAATGAATCACCAAAATCAAAGAAGGTTTTGACAGTAACTTTGCCTGTTATTGAAACAATTGCTTCATCTCAGTAATTCGGGGGAAATTACCAAAATGTAATGCCCAACCCACTGCAAGTAAGGGCAAAATCACTACTCGCAATGTCAATTTAGTGGGTTGGGCGAAAAATAGTTTTATTTATTATGAGTGGTTGCGGCTGAGGCGGGCCAAAGCGATAAATTTTTGCGTAACTTCGGGTTTATTTTCTAACTGTAAGGCCTTAACAAATTGCGTACTAACTACTGTTACGTCGGGTCGGCGTGCACCAGATTCAAGCCGAGCGATGGCAGTGGTGCAATAGCCAGTGAGCCGCCCTAACGTTTCTTGCGTCATATTGATATTAAGCCGCAATATACGCAACATATCACCAAAAGTTTCGGTTTCGTTGTTATCCCTTGTCATATCACCCACACAGGCACAGTTGTTATCACAATAACAACTGCACAAATCAACCTCGCGACAATATGTTTTCAATGTTTTTATCAATGGGTAATCGCGGCTAAAAATAGCGTAGCAAAGCATTTGTCTAAATGTAAAGAGTCAGGGTGTCTTTTCTCTTGGGACATTCTGTCCCAAAACTAAGTATCAATAAGGATTCAAAGTCCATAGACCGATCAGGGGTTCAAGTGTATAACCAGACAAACATGAGCCAAGCTCAACCTAACTTTGCTAAGATGCAAAGTGACTCACCGGGCAATAATCCATTTACCGAAAATAATGAGATGGATAGGCGGCAGCTTTTGATCTATGCCAAAGGGTTAATTCGCGCTACTATCGTCATTATTTTAGGGCAATTTATTGTCATTTGGAGCAATAACGCGGATGCAAGCAAAGTTATTCTTGGTGCGGTTCTTTTTTTGTTGCTAATGACCTTGGTCGGTCGCACCTTTATTATTGATAAACGCCCACGACGTGGCGTTGCGGCGATTGTGACGGGGCTATTTATTGCTGCTGTTATTTGCGCGATGGCAGACCCCAAAATAATGACGGTCAGTGTCTTTGCCGCCTTATTAGCTGTTGGTTTAGCCATGCCTTTTGTATCGAGCCAAGAGCTAAAAAGAATTTGTTTCATTGGCGAAATAGCAATTGTCGGCATCGGGATTTTAGGTATTTTCTTTAATTATTTTAACCATGAGGTTTCTTTAGCCAGTAATATTGCAATGCTTATTGCTTTATTATTAGCTTCGCAAGTGTCTTTATCATGGTTATATAGTTTTCATCAACGTTTATATGATTTGGTCAACGCCTTACGATTTGAACGCC
>CAZLOF010000012.1:0-11246 GCA_964560745.1 uncultured Thermoflexus sp. | reverse complement strand
CGCCAAAACCTAGAGAAAAAAGTGGCGGAGCGAACATCTGAATTAAGAAACGAATTAAATCATGCCAAAGAACTAGAGGTGGAGTTGCGTAAGACCCGTGAGACATTAGTAATTGCAATTGAAGACGAACGCCGTAGACTACGTCGTGAACTGCATGACGAATTTTCACCAGCGCTCAATGGTTGTTTGCTTACTTTAGCAAATTTAAAAGAAACTTTGTCTCAATCTGAACCAGATGCCCAAGCGCCTATTGATCGCGTTAGCCAAAGTTTGACGGTTTTACGCACAGAGGTGCGTCAACTTTCATATCAATTGTTACCTGAATTTTTAGATTTGGGTCTAATGACAGCCGTTGAACAATTGGTTGATCGTTTTTGTACACAAAATCCTCGCATCAAAGTTGAGACCAGTTTGACTGAAAATTTGCCCGAATTACCCGCAGCAGTTGAGCGTGCCGCTTATCATTTTGTTCAAGGGGCTTTACAAAACGTGCAAAATCATGCTCATGCAACATGGTGCCAAATCATATTAGCAATTGTCCCCCACAACGACACAGCCCAACAAGGGTTGTCAAAACATTCTTTTTTACAACTAAAGATTAATGACGATGGTATTGGGTTTAAACCCGATCACCGCTTAGGTGTAGGTATGATCTCGATGCGCGAGCGTGCTGAAATGTTAAGCGGTCAATTTAACTATAGCAACAGAACACCACAAGGGATACAACTTGAAATGCAAATTCCACTCCATATTACACAGATAAACTAAACACCCGATTTATATCGGGCACAAGACATTGCGTCAACGCACATAGGGAGAATATGAACGCCTTCATCAACATTGATACCCCCATTAAAGTTATGATCATAGATGATCACCCGATGTTTCGGAGTGGTTTGCGTGATGCCTTGAGTTCGGAAAAAAAGATTAAATGTGTTGGCGAATGTGGTGTCGCGGCTGAGGTCATGAGTTCGATTGAGCAACTTAGCCCAGATATTGTATTGATGGATATTGCATTAGCTGGGCATAAAGGGCCACGCACGACTGGTATCGAACTTACACGCCAAATAAAAAAGCAGTGGCCCGAAGTCGAAGTCATTATGCTATCGGCATCAGACACCCCAACCGTAGTGCGTGAAGCGTTAAAAGCGGGCGCTTCGGGTTATCTTTCAAAAGATGCCGGCAAAGCTGAAATTATTAATGCCATCGAGCAAGCGCTCAATGATGGCATGCCGATTAGTCCGTCGATCAACAAAAGTTTGTTTCTCGATCAATATAAATCAATTCGCTCTGAAACGACCCGCCCCCCAGTCGGCGAACCACCCAAATATTTGGTTCCGGTGATGTTTTTACTGGCCGAGGGCTTGACCAATGATGAAATATGGCAGCGATTACGCAAAGAACGAGGCGATGATTATCTTGAGCGAAAGACAGTGAGAAATTACATCTACAACATTGGCCAATGGTTAGGCCTGAGTGGTCGGCGTGAAGTGATTGAACAATTAAGAAAAATGGGTTATGGCAAATTGATCTGAAGTTAATCTCTAAGTTGTTACGCCTCTAAACACACTATGCACCCCAAAGATATTCCCTTAAAATTTGCACCGGAAGAAGTTTTCTTCCGTCGGTTATTACGCCTGATTGCGTTCGGCTATGTGCTTGCGGCGGGGGGGTATTTGTGGATGGGGCGACAACCGAGCATGACGAACTTAGCCCCGCCGCTGTTAACCTCGACATTGGTGACAAAAGTCTTATTGTTGGCATTATTGGCGCTCACCGCCGCCGGAAATATACGATACGCACGCACGCCTGTTTATCTGTTAATTGCTGCCAATGCTATTACGGCCATCGTCGCTGTGGTCTTGTGGTGGTCAAACATTTTGACCCCGCCAACCTCAGTGGTAGACATTCCCAATATTTATCTGCCCATTCCCTCATTTTTGGCTTTTTCCAATCATCAAGTGACCCTTGTGCAAGCACAGCCATTTGATACCGCCGAGATGCTAAAAGGGTCGGTCATTTATGATGTCATCGTATGTGTTGTGGCTTATTATTTGCAATGGCGTGTCGATAAAGTGCAATATGATTTTTGTAAATTTTTAAAGCCGGTGGAATATGACGTGGTGTATGCCTTGGCTGATGTGCTTATTCATGATGGTACAGAGAGCAAACGTGAACGTCTTAGCCCAGCTGAAGTTGCAAATAATGTCGATCAATTCTTATATCAATTTCCGGGCAAACGAACCGCCACCTTAGCCGTTGCCATGCGGCTCATCGAATATTTGCCCTTTATTTGGAATTTTGCCACATTTTCTTATTTAAATACGG
Source organism: uncultured Thermoflexus sp. (assembly GCA_964560745.1). GTDB lineage: Bacteria > Chloroflexota > Anaerolineae > J036 > Brachytrichaceae > AQU-03. Next base: position 8,918 of record CAZLOF010000012.1, on the reverse strand, counting down.
CTGATCGCCGCCAAACCCTTGAAGGGCATTTTATAAAGTCTGGCATCAAATGGCGTGGCCCGCTCAAATCGATGGTTGCTTGGCTCAGACGCAAAGGCCGCGTTCTTTCTATAAACTTTAGAAAATGGACGCGACGCATCGAAGCATTGATCCCCAACTCAAACGGCTGGCGCTTTGTGGTCAATCTTGTCTGCGTGCCGTTTCGGGCGGTGTTATGGGCCATTATGTTTGTGCCCAATGCCATCTCATTATGGCAGCACGTTATTCGCGGGTTGATTGTGTCGGTTAAGCAATTGGTGTATACGGGCTACTATCAAGATGAGGGCACACATGCATCGATTGGCTACACCCCATTCAGCAAACGCGGCCCAGCCACACCAACACCCAACCCAGCCGCTGCGCTCAATGTTATCAAAGGTGAAGCCTTTAACTATGGCAAATGGGTGACGGCCCAACAAAACAAGCCACAAGCCAAAAACACAGCCAGCGACCCCGTCATCATTATTGGCACAGGGGCAGCCGCCAGCATCATCGCCCATTATTTGGTGCATCAACATTGGTATGTGTTGATGATTGAACGCGGCCCTTATGTGCCACCCAGCGATTTTTCTGAAAATGAAGTCGAGGGCAGTTCCAAGCTTTACTCAGATGGCTTGTTGCAAATTTCGACCAATTTGCAATTGCAGGTTGCCCAAGGTCGCTGTGTCGGCGGGGGCACAACGGTCAACAACGGCATTTGTATCGCGCCACCGGCTGAGGTGATCAAGCATTGGCATCAGTGTATGGGCGGTCAATTAGACATGGCGCAACTCGATGCGGCGATTGCCGAAGTAAAAGGGCTGTTAAATGTGCAGTCTCAAACCCAAAACCTAAACCCCAGTGGCGAAAAGTTTGTGGCGGGGGTTAAAGCCGTGGTCGGCGATGATGCTCAAGTGCCGACTGTCGAAGCCAATATTGAAAACTGCGTGGGCTGTGGCTATTGCAACACCGGCTGTAAGTATGACCGCAAAAAATCAGCCTTGGTATGGCTGTTGCCCAAAGCCAACGCCACCCAGCGCCTGACCATTATTTCGGACTGCGAAGTAACCCGCATTAACACCCGCAATTCAGCCGAAGGTAAAACCGTAACCGATCTTGAGTGTCAATTCGCCAGCGGTGGCAAGCTACGCTTAAGCGGTTGCGCTTATATTGTGTCGGCTGGGGCGATTGCATCGAGCATGTTGCTACAACGTTCAGGGTTAGGCGGCAGCCGGGTCGGCAAAGCCCTATCATTTAACATCGGCGCGGTGATGACAGGGCATTTTGAAGAAACCATCAACGCCTACGCTGGCTTGCAAATGTCTCACACCTACTCACAGCCTACGCCCAATCGTGAGTTAGATTACATGTTAGAGACCTGGTTTAACCCACCTGTCACCCAAGCCACTCGTATGCCCGGCTGGTTCGAAGACCATTTCAACAACATGAAAGACTACGCCAAAATGATGTCGATCGGCGTGCTGGTTGGGTCAACCTCGAAAAATGTGGTGATGAATTTGAACACCTCGGGCAACTTGTGGCAATCGATCAAGCTCTTATGGCAGCGCGAGGCCACCTTTTGGGAGTTAGCCGCCAGCGCCATTACGGGCAGCAATATTATGTTTAAAGCCAAAGATGACTTTGAACGGGTGTTGGCTGGTTTGCGTTTGGCGGGCAAGGTCATGCTCAGGGCGGGGGCCAGGGCCGTCATGCCAAGCACTTTTCACTACCTGCGCTTTAGCAGCGAAACCGAGCTAGACACAAAGCTAACCTCAAGCAACCTACGGGTTAATGATTTGCTCTTGGCCTCGGCCCATCCCCAAGGCGGCAATGCCCTCTCAGCCACACCGCGCGATGGGGTAGTATCGCCCGATTTCCGCCTGCATGGGGCCACCAATTTGTTTATCTGTGATGCCAGCATCTTCCCCAGCAGCGTCAAAGTCAACCCGCAATTAACGATTATGGGTTTGGCCCATTATGCGGTCAAGCAACATATTGAACCGATGTTAGCAAGGCTTTAACATTTTTTAGCGCGATTTGCGCCCTGTTAAACCATGCGCATCGGGGGGGATGCGCATGGCCCGCTCTCTTTATTTATTTTTTGTAAGGGGGGCGGGTTATTTTTTTATCCAACCTCTCCAACTAGCGGGGATAAATCCTATCCGGCTTACAGTCGTATTGCACACACCTCGGCTTTATGCTAAATTGATAGCGCGATTGCCAGAAATTTTCCAAATAAGGCAAATGCGTAACATAAAATAACAAATATCAATGTAGAGACGCGCCACTGGCGCGGCTGTCATCAGTTTGTTGTTTTTTTGTCAATACAGTTCTATTGCGATGCGCCTATACTCATAGATAAACAAAATCAGCAGCGCATCATTTTTCGTAACCCGAGTTGAGGTATGCAATGAATATTCACAAATCACTGGCGATTGTATTAAGTAGCGCCATGCTCTTGGCGGCTTGCCGCAGCAACCCCGCCACCCCGCCACCCACCACCGCGCCCGTTGTTACGGCTGTGGCTGGGCCAACCAGCGCCCCAGCTACACCGGCCGGGCCACCGCCCACCCGCCCCATTGTCGGTGGGCCAACGGCCACCCCTGTGCCTGTGCCAACCACCTTGCCACCCTTGCCAACCCGTATTCCATCGCTTAATTTAGGCTTTACTCCGGTGGGCGATGACAAACCCAGTGCGCGTATCATCCAATTCACGCCTGAAACCAACCAAAAAATTGCCGCCGATGGCACAGTCGAGATCGTATTCGACCGCGCCATGGATCAGCAATCGGTTGCCAAGGCCTTGGTGACCGCGCCCAAGGTCGATGGCACGGTGACATGGGTTGGCCCGCGCACCATGCGTTTTAAACCGGCGGGCAATTTGCCACGGGTGGGCGGCTTTGCGCTGGGCCTCAGCCAAGAGGCCAAAGGCAGCGATGGCGCACCCTTGCGTGAGCCATTCGAGATCCAAATTTCGGCTCAAGGCAGCCTCGAAGTCAGCCAAAGCATCCCCGAGCGCGATGCCGCCGATGTGCAGCCCGACACCATCATCACGGTCATGTTTAATCGCCCAGTGGTGCCGTTGGGCACAGTGGCGCAAACCACCGAGTTTTTTAAAAAGAACGACATTATTAGCTTCGACCCGCCCTTGGCTGGCAAGGCCGAATGGTTGAACACCTCGGTCTTGGTGTTTAAACCCGAAAAGCCATTGCCCGGCGGGCAGCGTTTTACGGGCAAAATTGCGGGCAGCCTGCAAGACACCGATGGCAACCTGATGGCGGCTGATTACACGTGGCAATTTAGCACCTCGGCCCCCAAGGTGTTGAGTGTTAGCCCGAATGACACCCTCGCTCCCAACGCCCCACCCGCCATTGGGGTGCGTCGCCCCGCGCCCAACCCATCCCAAAACAAAGCGCGGGTCGATAGCGCCATTACGGTGCAATTTAACCAGTTTGTGAATGCCGATTCAGCGACGGCAGCCTTTGCGCTGACCAATGTCAAAGGCGACAAAATTGAAGGCACAACCGTCATCTTGAGCGATACGCTGACTTTTACGCCCAGCAAACGCCTCGATTTTGACGCGGTGTATACGGTCAAAATTGCCGCCGGAGTGCTGAGCGCCAGCGGCGGTGTAGGCGGCAAAGACGTATGGGAGTCGAAATTCACGACCTTCCCCTTGCCCAAACTGGTGAGCACCGACCCAAGCAACGGCGCCACCAATGCCCCGCCCTTCACCTCATTCACTCTGCGGTTTAATGCGCCGATTAGCCCTGCCACTGTCATGCCCCATTTAAGCATGTCACCGGCCTTTTCACCCACCAAGGTGTTTACCTATTACAGCGAATTTGACAACAGCTTTACCCTGCAATTTGGCCCCAAGCCGGCCACCGATTATGTCGTCACCCTTGCGCCCGGCATTGCCGATGCGTTTGGCAACACCATCGAGCAAAGCGCAACCATCAAATTCCGCACCGGCAATTTAACGCCCAGTGCCAATATTTTGTTGCCCGGCAATGTGGCAACCTTTGATGCCAATGTGCCGGTGCGGGTGGCGGTGCAAAGCAACAATATCAGCACGCTCAAACTCAGTTTGCACCCGATTGTGTTACGCGAGCGCGACCTCAATGATTGGTTTAATGTCGATTCGGGTCTGCCTGCCCGTATCGAGCGCGCGTGGACGGAGACGATTAGCGGGCCAGCCAACCAACAAAAGCGCAGCAATATTACGGTGGGGGCGGGTGATGGCAAACTGAAGCCCGGCGCTTATTTGCTCACGCTCGACTCGCCCGATTTTCCCAACGATGCCAACCGCAAATTTCGCCAACAGCGGGTGGTGTTGATCGTGTCTGAGATCAATCTCGTGCTAAAGCGCGAGGCCGCTGGCACATTGGTCTGGGCCACCGATCTGCGCAGCGGTGCGCCGGTGGCTGGTTTGCCGGTCGAGGTCTTTAACCTGATTTATGAACGCGCCGGACGCAAAACCACTTCATTGGGCAGCGCCACCACCAATGCCGAGGGTATTGCTCAAATTGTCAGCAAGACTGACCCACGCAGCACCCAATCTTTTGCCATTAGTGGCGACGGCTCAGGGGTGGCAGGCAGCGCGGCTACCAGCCGCTTTGCCTATGTCAATAGCAATTGGGGCGGCGGCGGCTTCCCAATCGATTTTAGTGGGCGCAGTTTTAACAGCGACACCGAAGATGTTGGCGCTATGTTGAGCGCGGGTGTGCGCGGCTTTTTGTATAGCGAACGCGCCATTTACCGCCCGGGCCAAAAAGTGTTTTTGAAGGGGTTGTTGCGGCGTGAAGACGATGTGCGTTACAGCCTATTACCGGCTGGCCTAAAAGTGTTGGTGGATGTGCAAAACCCACGTGGCGAAACCGTATTGAGAAAAGAAGCCAAAATTGATGACCTAGGCGGGGTTGATCTTGAGGCGCTTTTGCCAGAAAACGCGGCCACAGGGCAATATCGCGCCAGCTTGGCCTTAACCGCGCCCCCAGCGGGCGCAACGGCTGAAGAAGACAATGGGCCAGAGGGGATTGTGGTCGCCACCGCCCAATTCACGGTGGCGGCGTATCGCCCACCCGAGTATGAAGTGACGGTTAGCCCCAGCGCGGCCCAAGCCGTGCGTGGCAGCACCTTGACCGCCACCGTCGATGCCAAATATTTGAGCGGCGGCGGTTTGGCCAACACGCTGATTAACTGGAATGTGTTGGCGAGCCGCGCCAGCTTTAACCCGCCCCAACTCGATCAATATAGCTTTAGCGATGATGACTCGGTGGGCATTTTTGATTGGTGGCGACCACGCTCAGTGTCGCAGCCCCAACCCATTTTGCGTGGGGTTGGCAATACCGATGGGCGCGGCAAGCTTGCGCTAAGTTTGCCGATCTCGACTGAGATTCGTTTGCCAAACCTAAATGACAATGGACAAAGTGATGCGGTGCTGGGCACGCTCAATTACAGCATCGAAGCCAACGCCAGCGGGGCCGACAATCAGCAAATTGCTGGTCGCAGCCGCGTTACCATTCACCCCGCCCAAAATTATGTGGGCGTGGCTGCGGCCCGCAACGTTGGCGAAGTCAACAAGCCAAGCGAAATACGCTTTGTGGTGGTCGATTGGGACGGCAAACGCCAAAGCAACCGCGCCATTAGCATTGACGTGGTGCGCCGCGAATGGAAGAGCGAATTTGACCCAGCCACCCAACGCTGGAAGAGCGAAGTGGTGGATGAGTTGATCAGCAGTAGCAATTTGACCAGCGACAGCAAAGGCGAAGCCAAATATGACCTCACCGCCACCAAGTCTGGCACGTATCGTATTGTTGCTAAAACCCGCGATGACGATGGGCGCAGCCAACAATCGGCCCGCACCGTGTGGGTGAGCGGCGCAGACTATGTGCCTTGGTTCCGCAACAACGATGACCGCATCGGCTTGGTCGCCAATCAGAGCGCGTATGTGCCGGGTGAGACCGCCGAAGTGCTGATTCCATCGCCCTTTGAGGGCGCACACATGGCGTTGGTGACAATTGAACGCGGGCATGTGGTGAAGCATGAGGTGGTGAAGATCACCAGCAACAGCCAAATTTATCGTGTGCCGATCTTGGCAGATTATGCGCCCAATGTTTATGTGTCGGTGGTGTTGATGCGACCTTCGACAGCAGCCACTGGCACGGCCAAAGACACGTATAAGCTGGGTAGCGTCGAATTGCCGGTCAAGGCCATTCAACAGACCTTGAGCGTGACCCTGACAGCCGACACCAAGTTGGCACAACCCGGCCAAACCATTAATTACACGTTGCAAATTAACGATAGCGCGGGCAAACCCGTCAGCGGCGTGTTTTCGTTAGATTTGGTCGATAAGGGCATTTTGAATTTGCGCCCACGCACGACCAATGCCATTAACAGCGCATTTTATGGGCAACGTGGCTTGGGGGTGCAAACCTCATTGGGCTTGGCGGTGTCGGGCAATCGTTTTGTCGATGAAGATGAACTTGGTGGACGCGGTGGCGGTGGTGGGGCTGAAATTGCCGCCGACAAAGCCGTTGGTGCGCCAGTATTGGCCGCGCCAACCGCTGCCCCAGCACCCGCCGCTGCCCGTGCGTTGGGCAATGCCGCAAGCGAAGAAGTGGCGGTGCGCGAAAACTTCGCCGATACTGGCTATTGGCAACCCATTGTCAAAACCGATGCGCAGGGCAAAGCCAGCATCGCCATTAAACTCCCGGACAATCTGACGACATGGGTATTGCGGGCGGTTGGTGCAGACAAAGAGACCCGCGTGGGCGAAGGCCTAACGGATGTGGTGGCGACCAAACCCGTGCTCATTCGCCCGGTTACGCCGCGCTTTATGGTGGTGGGTGATGTGGTCGAACTGAGCGCCATCATCAACAACAACACGGCTGAGAAGGTGAGTGCGGTGGCTTCACTGCGCGAGTCACGCGGCATCAGCCTCAGTACGCCCGCCGATCAACCCATTAACCTAGAGCCAAATAGCGAAGGGTTGGTGAAATGGACGGGCAAGGTGCAAGATGTGACCCAAGCCGATCTGTTGTTTCAAGTCAAAAGCGATAAATATGCCGATGCGGCCCGCCCACGCCTCAGCACCGCCCCCAATGGGGGGATTCGGGTCAACCGCTATAGCACCGCCGAGGTGGTGGGCACGGCTGGGCAAATCATTACGGCTGGCTCGCGCAGTGAATTGATTGTGTTGCCGCCCAATTTTGATGTGTCGCAGGGGGCGCTAACGGCGCGGCTCGATCCTTCGCTGATGGCGGCCATTCAACCGGGCTTGCGTTATCTCGACAATTACCCCTATGAAAACGCCGAAGCCGTGATGTCGTCATTCTTGCCCAATGTCTTGACTTTGGCCTTGCTAAAAGAATTTAAACAGGCCGATGCCAATTTGCAACGCGATCTACAAGCCAATCTGACCGAAGGGCTAGACAAACTGTATCGCGGTCAACACGCCGATGGCGGCTGGGGCTGGTATAAAGAAGCCGAAAGCAATAGCCAAACGACTTTGTATGTTGTATTTGGCTTGCTACGCGCCAAAGATGCCGGTTTTGCTGTGCGGCAAGATGTGATTGAACGGGCGTTGGTCTACATCACGCCATTGGTGAGAGATGCTAAAACGTTGCGCAACACCCCCGACCTTAATCAATTGGCTTATGTGGCCTTTGTGCAAGGTGAGGCCAAGCGGGTGCAAACCGCGACCATCGACAATTTGTATGACCAACGCGATCGGTTGAGTTTGTATGCCAAAGCCTTGCTTACGCTCACCATTGGCAAGCAAAATGCCAATGATGCGCGGCTCAAGACTTTGTTTGCCGACCTCAACGCCAAAACTGTGCAAAGCGCCACCGGTTCGCATTGGGAAGAAGAGCAACCAGATTGGTTTGCTATGAACAGCGACACCCGCACAACCGCGCTGGTGTTGATGGCAATGACACGCCACGATGCCAAAAACAACCTTGCGCCCAACGCTTTGCGTTGGCTGATGAGTGTGCGCAATGCCGATGGGTATTGGCGCAGTACCTATGAAAGCGCGTGGGTCTTGATGGCATTGACCGATTGGGCACGCGCCACTGGTGAGCTAAAGGCCAATTATGAGTATGGCGCATCATTGAACGGTAAAGAATTGGTGAAAGCCAAAGCCGACAGCGATAAAAACGCCTTAGAAAGCAGCGAGTTCAGTGTCCCAATTGGCGAACTCATCCGTGAATCGGCCAATCGGTTGGTGGTGGCACGTGGCGCGGGCGATGGGCGCTTATATTACAGTGCGCATCTCAAGACCTATTTGCCCGTGCCCGATGTCAAGGCGCTTGATCGTGGCATTCAGGTGCGGCGGCGCTATGTGGCGGCGGATTGCACTGACGGGCTAAAATGCCCTGAGATCAAACAAGGCAAACTGGGTGATGTGGTGCGGGTTGAGGTCAGCTTGATTGCGCCGAATAATCTGTATTATGTGCAACTTGAAGACATGTTGCCTGCTGGGGCTGAATTGGTAGACAGCGCCTTGGCGACCACAAGCCAACTTGGAACGAGTAATACCGGTCTGCGCAATTCACAATCGAGCTTCCCCAGTCCATATCGTTGGTGGTGGAATTGGTATTCACGCAGCGAATTGCGCGATGATCGCATTGCCTTGTTTGCGCGTTATGTGCCAAAAGGGGCCTATGACTATAGCTACACCATTCGGTTAACCACACCGGGTCAGTTTAATGTGATCCCCCCCTTCGCCAGCGAGCAATACTTCCCCGAAGTCTTTGGGCGCGGCGATGGGGCGTTGTTTACGGTGACGAGGTAGTTGTAAGTTACAGTTATCCAAGTAAATCTTTTCTAAAAATATGAGTTGCCGATTTCACTATATCCCTGCCAAGCTACGCTTGGCAGGGATATAGTGAAAT